>CAYQXT010000094.1:0-10996 GCA_964421365.1 uncultured Bacteroidaceae bacterium | reverse complement strand
ATTGGCTACCTGGGCATGATAGGCCAAATTTTTGGGGTCAACACGCATCCGCTTCAATAGCACTTCTCTTTTTATGGTAGCTTCAGCCACTACTCGTTTCCCGCGTGTACGCATCACATTTATTTGAGAGGCTTTTTTGTCGGTAGCCAGATTAGACTCTAAGAAGAAGCTTTTTACTGGAAAATTCTTATATTGCTCTAATATCCAACTACAAGCAACAAAAGTAGCTCTTCCTACCATATTTTGGCCGGCAGCATCTCCGGTATAATAATTAAATCGCAAATAAGCAAATTTATTGGCTGTAAGCGTATCTATGTATTTTAATTTGGCAATACTGGAGGTCGATTCTGCTTGATCGGCAATTTCCTTTTCGTGCTCTAAAACCCAGGCTACAAAATCGCGCGTACCTCGGGCATTTTCAAACACAAAAACCGGTGCCCGTTGCATAGCATCGTCCAGAACAGTACACATTACGCCGCCACTTTCGTTCAATACTTTCATTCCGCGGTTGTAGGAGGCTACCAAAGTGCCTTCGGTGGTGGCCATCGGAATCAAAAAATCTCCTTGGGCATGTTCTCCATTTATGAGTATCGGGCCGGCAACACCAATAGGTATTTGTGCTACACCTATAAAATGTTCGATATTCCCTTGTAAGATGTGTGGGTCAAAGGAATACTTTTTGAGATGCGAAAACTCTGTTCCGGTGTAACTTTGAACAAAATCCTGACGTTTTTTGATTATTTCATCGCTATAATCATCCATTTGATCTCGTGGGATGCGGATTACATTCTCGTTCTTTTTGGCCACAGAATCTTCTACTTCAAATTCTAATTTACCAAAAGGATCGGCATGGACAATAAATTTAATTCGGTATTTTCCTTCGGGGAAAGCAGCGGCTTTATAGCCAAAATAAATGGTTTTTCGCAGCGGAAAATTAATATAATTTTCTTTAGAGACCTTTAGTGCAGGAGTAATTCTATCACCATCCTGTAAAAAAACATTCCCCAGATCCAAACGTTCGCCATCTATGGCGATACATTCAATCTTATATAGTTTAGCATCTTTTAATCGGTTTTTAACCGAAAAATGAATTCCGTCCTCAATATTTTCGAGGCTGCCACGTGTGTAAAGCTGTTTAAGCAAGAGTTTAGGTACAAATCTCATAAGTTGTTTTTTTCTGTTAAAGATATAAAAAAATAGGACGATTGCAAAAAAAAATAAAAGATAATTGAATCTATTTTTGAAATACTCGGTTTAAGCAATTCGTAATTTTATCCTTTTTTCTTTAGTTTTGAATTTATTCTCTCCAGTGCCTTCTTTTTTTCTTCTCCTCCTAATCTCCCTTTTACTACCGTCTGGATGTCTTCTAATTCTTCTTTACTATTAAATATATTGATTAATTTATCCACCTCTTTTAAGAGCCCTTTTTCGTCCAAATTTTTTGCTTTCTGATGAATGTAATTATCCAATAATATTCTACGAACGGCAGCAACCCCTATCCGTTTGGCAATTATTTTTTTGTTAGAGTCTAAAAGATATACTGTGGGAGTACTATATACGTTGTATTTTGTTCTGTATTCGGTTTCGCCATAAGGATCCCACACATTCAACCAATCTCCCATATTGTGTTTTTTTACAAATTCAAACCAATGCTCAAAACTGCTAGTAAACTTCTGCCAGTCGTCTATTGCACGGGGCAGATATACCGAATAAACAACCAAATTTTTCATATTTGTGCCATAATCCGTTAGTTTATTGAATTTATTGTAGAAATCGATCATAATCGGTGTTTCGTGTTGGCAATGACTACAATCAGGCTCCCAGAACCAGAGCACCGTATTATCTGCTTTTATCTGATACAAATCGGGATAACCATCTATATAATTGTCTATTTCGTTATAGGCAGCCTCAAAAATCTTCACATATTCGCGGTAAACCAAATCGTGTATCTTTTGTTCGTTGGTATTTTTCTTTTTTTTATCCATCTCGCGGCGCAAGATTTTGTTTCGTTTACTTTCGGGCAAATTGGAGGCTTTTAATTCTTTGAGTAAATTCTGGTTTTGAGAATTTTCTACGACTATTTTATAATTGATATCATAACCCTGCTTGAGCATCTCTTTTGATTTGGCAATAAATTTAGTCCACATAACCGAGTCATTGGGTATCTTTTGCATCACCAGTTCTGGAGCCTTATTGCCAATTAAGTTCGGCTTTGTTTTGGCAATATTATCCTTTAATTTTTTGATATAATCAGCATCGCTCCAATAAGCCTTAGGGATGTAATAATCTTCTGCAATATGTACAAAAACAGCATCTTGCCCCATTATTTGCGAAGAAGCATAATGATTATGAACGCTAACCAGCATAAAGCGAAAAAGTTCTTCGTTTCGTTGTCCTTTGGGCTTATTTACACCTACTCGTGTAAGCAAATCATCTACATAATGTATGATAGTATCTGCGGGTAACTGATCTAAAAGTTTCAGATAAGCGTTTACTTTGCGTTCAAAAATAGGGGTACGAATAAAGCGGGAATCACTCAATGGCATATTATCAAAATAATGATGTAAATACCAAGCAAATTGTAAGGAATCGGGAATGCTTTTGGATACCTCTACTTCCTTGGTTCCTCTAAGAAAAGCAGCTAAGAAAGTATCGGGATATTTTTTTATGTAGGTATTTAACTCATCCGTAACTTGTTTTTGAAGTTCCTGCAAGCGTTTATTTATTACTTTTTTACGTTTGGCATCGGCGGTTTTTTGTTCTTGTTTTAACTTATTTGCCTCTTGTGTCTTACTGTTTACTGACTTTTGATAGGCATAAAAAAGTTGGTTCTCTCGTGAATCAGGTGATTGAAATTTATTTAAAAAATCAGTGGTGTCATTTTGTATTGTGAAATGCTGATTTTTATTGATTAATAAATCAAAATAGCTCCGATTGGGTAGAAATAAAAAATACATTCCTCCCGGTAGAGCTGTCTTTCCTTTCAAATGCCCAATCCCTGCATTATTTAGCATTACGGTATCGTCCGGCAACATCCGGTTACTAAAATAATGGCCTAAAATGACATTTTTATGGGCAAATCCTTTAATTTTAACTTCTATGTTATAGCCCTGAGCACCTGCACTCAACATACCAAAGACAAATAACATCAGAAATATTAGTTTTTTGTTCATAGCATTATATTTTTTATTTAGAACTGCTAAAATTAGTAATTTTGTTGTCTCAAATGGCTCTTTTTAACGTATCTTAACAAGATATAATAATTTTGGATTCTGGAATTGGGATTTAGAAGTTGGTATTTGTAGAACGGCATTAGTAATTTGTAATTAATTATAGGGGCGGTCGAGCGGGCTTTCCGCTTGTAGTAGCCTCGCCTCAGCCCGCAAAACATCGGTAAAAAAGGAGTTTCGCTCGCCGCTACACTCTTTTTTGCCGTGTTTTGCTGGGCTTCGTACTTTAGCTATCTACCGCTTCAATCCCTACCGCGCACATTCCGAAAATCTGGTAAAAATACAATTCTCCAATCTACACGGGTAGTCTAATTTTTTTTATTCTAAGAAATCTTAAAAAATATGCGTTCCATTTTTTGTTTACAGCTTTAGCTGCGCTATGGATTTTAAGCTATACTTTGCCGCTTCTGAAATTTGTAAATACTTCTTGACAACTTACTTATGTTCTTGAATAAACAAAAGTAAGCATACAAAATGCAATACCGCTACGGTATAAATAGAATTACTATGCATGAATAATATTTTGATGAAAGTTTCTAAATAGCTAACTTCGTGCAAAAATAATAAGCAATGATAATGAAAGATTTGAATAAAACAAAGTTTGTGAAACAGGCTCTTAAACCCCTTTTATTTAAGATGTTTGCCTTGCAGAAATTACCTATGGCCATTATTACCGGTATGAAACCAACAAAATTTAGTGCCGAAGAGGTCGTAGTTACCATCCCATTCAAATACTGGACTAAAAATCCATTTCACTCTATGTATTTTGCCGCACAGGCTATGGCAGCCGAGCTTTCTACCGGTTTATTGGCTATGAATGCCATTGAGGCCAGTGGAGAAAAAGTTTCTATGCTGGTTTTTGATATGAATGCCCATTTTTCTAAAAAAGCGATTACAAAAATTACTTTTACGTGCAAAAATGGCAAAGAGATATTCCAAGGCGTGCAAAAAGCCATAGAAACAGGGAGGCGCATAAATGTTGAAGCAACAACGATTGGTACGGATGAGCAAGGTGATGAAGTTTCTCGCTTCCATTATATCTGGACTTTCAGAGCAAAGAAAAAGTGATGAGTTAATAGTAAAGAGTGAAAATACATCGTAACCTGAGCGATAACTCACCTACAAACATCATTCATAATTCGTAATTAAATGAAGGTAGTTCTATGTGTGACCAACAATTTGCAAAATGACCAGCGAGTGCTGAAAACGGCTATAAGCTTGTCGAAAATTGCGAATATTCAACTTGTTGGTAGAAATTTTCCTAAAGTAAATAATTCTATAATAGCAAAATTTCCAACGAAATTATTTCGCTTAATTTTTAATCACAAATTTTTATTTTATGCAGAATATAACCTAAGGCTATTTTTTTATTTATTGTTTAAGCGCTTTGATGTGGCTGCTGCCAATGATGCCGACACACTACCAGCGGTATTTTGGGCTTGCAAGCTCAAAAATAAAAAAATGGTTTTCGATAGCCACGAAATTTTCAGCGAAGTACCCGAATTAGTCTATCGTCCACGAATTAAGCAATTTTGGAAGCGGATAGAAGACTTTTATATTCCAAAAATAGAATGTAAAACAGCGGTTAGTCAGAGTATTATTGATTATTACCAACAAAAATATGATACTAAATTTATGCTGCTCAGAAATCTACCCCTCGAAAATCATCAAAGAAATAGTTTGAGCTTCGCTGATTTTAATCTTCCCGAGCATAAAAAAGTTATTCTTTATCAAGGGGCATTGAATGTAGGTAGAGGACTGGAATTAGCTATTAACTGTTTGCCATTTTTACCGGTAGATTATATTCTGGTTCTGGCAGGCAAAGGCGATATCCAAGACCGATTGCTAAAACAGGTGCGTGCTTCTGAACTTGAGTCGCGTGTATTTTTTTTGGGACAAATTATGCCCACGCGTATAAAGCAACTTACTCCTCTGGCACATGTCGGATTGAGTATCGAAGAAGACCTAGGATTAAACTATCGCTACGCACTACCTAATAAATTGTTTGACTACATACAGGCAGGAATTCCGGTAATCGTATCGGATTTACCAGAAATGAGGAAAATTGTCAGGGAAAATAAAATTGGATTTGTCCTCAAAGAACGAAAAGAAGTCCGATTAGCAGAACAAATTAGTATGCTTATACCAGAGAATAAAACCAATTTTGAGATAAAAGAAAATTTAGTTACTGCCGCTCGTCAATTTATTTGGTCAATTGACGAAAAAAATTTGTTAAATATATACAAAAAATTAATTTTGTAGAAAATAGCATAGTATCCAATGAGACGAATTGTGAAAAATTTTAATCTTAAAACTTACAATACTTTTAATATAGAGGCTTATAGTTCCATTTTTTTTATGTTTACTGATATTATAGAACTTAAAGCCTTTCTGAAAAATGAGCAATTTTTACATCTACAAAAACGGGTGCTTGGTGGAGGAAGCAACGTTTTAATTACTCATAATTTTGAAGGGGCAATTATTCATCCCACTAATAATGACCTGAAATTACAAAAAACACATAGTTCTAATATTGTAGTAAAAGTAGGTGCCGGTCTTAATTGGGATAGTTTTGTAGAATATGCCCTGAATAATAAGTGGTATGGTTTAGAAAATTTATCAGGCATACCCGGAAATGTGGGAGCAGCTCCAATTCAAAATATAGGTGCTTATGGAGTAGAAGCTAAAGATTCTATACGAAGTGTTGAAGCCATTGATATTGAAACTCATAAAATTGTGAAATTCTCTAATGCCGAATGTCGTTTTGGTTATCGAGACAGTATTTTTAAGCAGGAGTTAAAGAATAAAATGGTTATCACCGCTGTAACTTTTGAATTGTGTGCTACCGAAAAATTGATTTTAAATTATAGGGGAATTTCAGAGGCTCTAGTTCAATTTAAAAAGATTGATACCTTAAATTTACGTCAGGCAATCCTAAAGCTCAGAGCATCTAAAATACCAAAGCCCGAAATTTCTCCAAATGCGGGTAGCTTCTTTAAGAATCCCATTCTTAAAATTGAAGATTTTAAGAATATTCATAAAAAATTCAGCCAAATACCTTCGCATAAATTAGATGATGATTTTGTGAAAATTCCGGCTGCATGGTTAATTGATCAGGCCGGATTTAAGGGCTACAAGAATGGAAAAACAGCTGTTAACGAAAAACAACCTTTGATTCTCATAAATATGGGAGGAGCTTCGGCAGATGATTTATTAAGACTTTCCGAAAAAATTTATAATAAAGTTAAAAGCCAGTTTAATATTGAGCTGGAAAAAGAAGTGAACCTTTTTCCCTAATTTTGAAAAAAAGGAGTGAAGCTAATTAGTATCTGTTTTTTTGATGATTTCGTTTGACTCAGGCATGAAAATTTTCGTTAATTGAATTTCTCATTTCAAAAAAAGAGCCTGCCCTCAAATAGAGGACAAGCATCTGACTTAATCTAACAATCTATGGATATTAGAACGGATATTTATTCTCTTCGATAATTTTATCGGCAATACGACGGCGAGCTTCAAATACATTTAAGGACGCTACTTTGGTAAAACGCTTAATGCCCATTAACATAGCTGTTTGCTCATCACCTTCGGCAAAACTATTAATTAAGTCGTTACCAAATTTATTGATTTTACCAGCTGCGTCATATACAAATACATCCAGCATATCTTTTTGAAGCTTAACAGCTTCTTCGCCTTTCAAACTTTCCATTTTTTGAACACGAAGCATCATAGATTCAGCCACATAAGTTTGTATCATCATATCAGCAACCAACATTAAAAGTTCTTGCTTTTCGGCCAATGCTTTTGGATCTGGAAATTTTTGTAAAGCAGCTCCGGCAGTTAGTAAAATTACTTTTTTAAAATTTTTAATATATTTCAATTTTTCCTCAAAATAGCCTTCGGCACCGGTACCGAAATCTGGGATATCCAGTAATTCGTTGGCAACGGCTTTTGCGGGATGTAATAAATCTATTTTACCGCTAAAGGCTTTGCGAAGTAGCATTTCGACGCTTAGCAAGCGATTAATTTCGTTGGTACCTTCAAAAATTCGGTTGATACGGGCATCGCGATAGGCTTTTTCTACCTTTGTTTCTGAACTGTAACCCATACCACCATGAATCTGTACCCCTTCATCTACTACATAATCTAAAGTTTCTGAGCCAAAAACTTTCATCAGGGCATCTTCTATGGCAAATTCTTTTATTCCTTCCAGATAAGCTTTGCCTTCGTCCATTCCTTCAGCTTTGTATCCTTGAATGGCATCTTCTATGTTCTGGCTGGCACGATAGGTTGCCGACTCCGTTCCAAAAGTGAGAATGGCTTGTTGTGCTAATTTGTATTTTATGGCTCCGAAATTAGAAATTAAGGTTTTAAATTGTTTCCTTTCATTGGCATATTGTACTGAATAGTCTGTAACTGCTTTAGACGCTCCGATAGCTCCGGCAGCTAATTTGATACGGCCGATATTTAAAATGTAAAGGGCAATTTTAAATCCACCATCTCTTTCACCCAAGAGATTTTCGACAGGAACTTTTACTTTATTAAAGAATATCTGTGTCGTAGAAGAGCCTTCTATCCCCATTTTATGTTCATCCGGATTTATGGTTATTCCGTCAGAAGTAGCCTCTACGATAAAAGCGCTCAAGTTTTTATCATCGCCAATTTTGGCAAAAACAATAAATAAATCGGCAATCCCTCCATTGGTAATCCACATTTTTTGCCCATCAATAAGATAATGCTTAGCATCTTCGGTTAAAGTGGCTTTTGTACGGCCTCCATTGGCATCTGATCCTGCTCCAGGCTCTGTCAAACAGTATGCTCCAATAAACTCGCCGGTAGCTAATTTACTAACATATTTTTGTTTTTGCTCTTCGGTTCCATAATATAAGATAGGTAAGGTGCCAATACCGGTGTGTGCTGAATAAGCTACTGAAAATGAGAAACCTTTACTCATTTCTTCGGTGGCAAGCATCGAGGTTACGAAGTTTTGTCCAAAACCATTATATTTTTCTGGAACAGAAATCCCAAGTAAGCCTAATTCGCCTACTTCATGCATTAAATCTTTTAATAATTTGCGGTCGTGTTTTTCTAAATCGTCAATAATAGGATGAATACGATTATAGGTAAAATCACGACAGGTCTGAGCAATCATGCGTTGTTCCTCATTGAATTCTTCGGGGATAAACACTTCTTGTGCATCTACTTCGCGAATTACAAATTCGCCTCCCTGTAAGGTTTTCTTTTTATCTGCCATTTTTTTATTTTTTTAGTGTTAATTTTTTAGATTACTCGTAAGTACGAGTTCGTTTTATAAATGACGCTTCGGGGTGCAAAACACTCCCGAAGGTCTTTTATTTTAAAGCATTTCAAAGATACCGGCACCTCCTTGTCCTGTACCTATACACATGGTAACCATCCCATATTTACTATTGGTTCGTTTTAACTCATTTATCGTCTGAATACTTAATTTGGTTCCGGTGCATCCTAGTGGATGACCGAGAGCAATGGCCCCTCCATTGACGTTCACTTTGTTAGTGTCTAATTCTAAACCACGCACAACGGCAAGCGACTGAGAAGCAAAGGCTTCGTTTAGTTCGATTAAGTCTATTTGGTTTTGCGTCATTCCGGCGTGTTTTAACACTTTAGGGATAGCATAAAGGGGGCCAATTCCCATTTTATAAGGTTCTACACCAGCAACCTGATAATCTACCAAGCGAGCTATTGGTGTAAGATTGTACTCTTTCAGTATTTTTTCGGAAACCACTAAGACAAAAGCAGCGCCATCCGACATTTGTGAGGAATTACCTGCGGTAACAGAGCCTTTTGCTGCAAAAACAGGACGTAATCGTGCTAAACCTTCTACTGTAGAGGGACGTGGGCACTCATCTTTATCTACTATAATTTTTTTAACTGCACGTTTTCCTTTTTCGTCTAAATGAACATTCTCCATGGTAATAGGAGCAATCTGAGAGTTAAAATAGTTTTCTTTTTGTGCTTTAAGTGCTCTATTGTGCGATTCTACGGCAAAAGCATCTTGGTCTTTGCGTGTTATCTTATACTCTTTTGCCACGGCTTCGGCTGTTAATCCCATGCCGTGATACCAGTTAACGTGTTCTTTGGATACCCGATAGTTAGGAACTCCACGCCAGCCACCCATAGAAACCATTGACATCGTTTCGGCACCTCCGGCTATGATGATATCGGCCAAGCCGCTACGAATTTTGGCTGTAGCAATGGCTATGGTTTCTAAGCCCGAAGCACAGTAACGGTTAACAGTAGAACCACCTACTGTAACTGTATCAAGGCTCATTAAGGATAGCATTCGCCCCATATTAAAGCCTTGTTCGGCTTCGGGGAAAGCATTTCCTACCACTATATCGTCAATTCTTTCTTTTTCAATTTGTGGAAAATCTTCCAGCAAACGTCTGATTACCTGTTCGGCAATGTCGTCGGGGCGCATGAAGCGAAACATTCCGCGAGGGGCTTTACCTACTGGGGAACGATAACCACCAACTATATATGCATCATTCATTTTTCTAATTTTAAAAAGTTTGATAATAAATTAATTCCGTAAAATTTTACCGGTTGTAATTAAGCTTTTCATACGCTCAAGCGTTTTGCGTGTCATGCAGAGTTCTACAAATGCTTTACGTTCCAGTTCGAGCAAATAATCTTCGCTTACTTCGGTAAGAGGAGCGGTTAAATCGCCACCAGCCATTACCCAACCAATTTTTTGAGCAATTAATTTATCATGTTCCGACATATATCCACCAACGGTGAATGAATCTGCTCCAACATTCACTAATCCAAGTGCTTCTTGTCCAAGTACTTTGATGTCCTTGCGTGCTGCGGGTTGTACATACCCTTTTTCAACCATTGTTAATGCAACTTGTTTTGCATAAGCTAATTGTTGCTCGCGAGAAGGCAGTACCTCGTCTATACCAGGACGTAAATAACCTAAATTATAAGCTTCGTGTGCCCAAGTGGAAACGTGGGCTTGCCCGATAGATAGATAGCGGTTCATTAAAGAGTTTACACGTACATCACCGGGGCGTAATTCGTCACTTAAACGAACGGCAAATTCTTTGGTTCCACCACCACCGGGAAGCAAACCTACTCCAAATTCTACCAATCCCATATAAGTTTCGGCATTAGCTACAACTTTGTCGGAATGCATACAAATTTCGCAACCTCCTCCAAGCGTTAAACCATGAGGTGCTGCAATTACCGGAATTCCTGAGTAACGTAGGCGCATAGTTGCATTTTGGAATGCTTTTACAGCAAACGCCAGTTCATCCCATTCCTTCTCAATGGCAAGCATGTAAATCATCCCTACATTAGCACCAGCAGAAAAATGTTCGCCTTCGTTGGAGATAACTACTGCTTTATAGCTTTCTTCGGCCATATCAACTGCTTTGTTCAAGGCAGCTAATGTGCCTGCACCAACAGTATTCATTTTAGAGTGAAATTCTACATTGATAACGCCATCGCCAAGGTTGATGATAGAGGCTTCGGCATTCTCCCAAAGTATATTTGTGGCTTTGAGTACTTCCAAAGAAAGTTTGTTTTCACTACCCGGAATTATTTTGTATGATTTAGTTGGAATATTATAGTATTTTTTAACGCCATTTTCTACTTTGTAGAAAGAATCAGCGCCACTTTCAATCATGTCATAAACCCATTTGGCGGGTTTTAAGCCGGCTTTTTCCATGGCTTTTACGGTATCAGCTACACCCACTGCATCCCAGTTTTCAAAGGGACCGAGTTGC
>CAYQXT010000093.1:0-11158 GCA_964421365.1 uncultured Bacteroidaceae bacterium | reverse complement strand
GTTTTACCGCCCATAGAATGCCCTAAAATAGTAGCTTGTTCGATATGATTATCCTCAAAAAATTCTTCCAAATCAGCCACCATATCCTCATAAGTGAGCGAAGGATTATGTGGCGATTTTCCATGATTACGCTGGTCTATGAGATAGACTTCAAAGTGTTCGGATAAACGCCGGCCAATAGTCAGCCAATTATCCAACATTCCGTATAATCCATGTAATATAATAAAGGGCTTCCCCTCTCCTATTTTCCGAAAGTTTAATTTCATCCCTTGAATAATTACTAATAATTAATGACTAATTCCATTAACGTACAATTCTTCACTCTCCAATCTCCAAATCTACTGTTTGCTGACTTTGGGTCATCATTTCTGATGTTTGTTCATCTTTATAGCTAAATATCAACAAATTGGTCTGATCCGGATATAAATCAAGCATGAGTGAATTACTAATTTCAAATTTCTTTTTAAATTTTTTGGCCGGAATTTCTAAGTAGTACCACGCCGAAAGGTCGTCTATTTCTTTTTTAACAATATTTAAGGTAGAAATATTTTTTCTGAAAGCATCGGATTGCAGATGTTCACTAAGATACTTTGCAATAGTCTCTCTTTCCTGATTCATCCATAAAGAATCCTTAACATCTATGACTACGTCATAGTTCTTAAAGATAATTTTTCGAAAATCGTCTTTAAAAACTTTTACAGTTATCTGAAAACTATTTTTATCTTTGCTATACTCCACATTGGTTAGAGATACATGAACCGGATGGAGCATCAAACTAAAAATTACGATTAAAAAATTATTTACTATGAGCATTTTTCACATGTATTTATATCTTGGTTATCATCATATTGTCGAATTTGCGGCCTACGACCATATTTTATTTCTCGTAGCACTGAGCGCGGTTTATACCCTACGTGACTGGAAGCACGCTCTTATCCTCATAACGGCCTTCACAATAGGGCATTCGCTTACACTAGCTCTCGCTACTATGCGTATTATTCTGATAGATGCCAAACTCGTTGAGTTTCTTATTGCTCTGACCATTTTACTATCAGCCCTTGCCAATATTTTTTACAAAGGTAAGGAAATTTCAAAAAGATTGCATATTTATAAATATTTAATGGCACTTTTTTTCGGTCTAATTCACGGTCTTGGTTTTTCAGATTATTTATTAAGTCTTTTAGGTAAAGAGCAAAGTATTGTGGAGCCTCTTTTTGCCTTTAATCTAGGGGTGGAAGGCGGACAATTTGTGATTGATATAATCATACTAAGTCTTACAACTCTTTTAGTCCGGTATTTAAAATCACCAAAGCGCGAAGTTAATTTAGTGCTTTCGGGTATGGCTATTGGTGTTTCCTTGATTCTAATTGTAGAACGATTTCCCTTTTAAATTCGGAATTTTAATATGTTTCACACATCTAAAGCCAACGTTAGGTAATTTTTCGTCTTCGCGATAGTAGTTTTGAAGTTTTTTCAGACTATGTATCTCCATAGCATAACTACCTCCAACGGTAATACGTTGATTATAAGAATAGGCATAAACAGCTGGATTTTTATATATATCTGTCGTCCATTCCCAGACATTCCCCACTAAATCATAAATTCCATTTTTATCACTTTCAAGCGTTTTCACGGCATGGAAATGCTGCTCAGAATTTAATTTACACCAGGCAATTTTGCAAAAATCCTTTTCGTTCTCTATTCCTTTTGTGGCTAATTTCCATTCTTTAACACTTGGTAATTCTAAACCGTAATTATGTGCATAAGCCATAGCCCCGCGCCAGGTGATATCAACCACAGGAAATTTGCTCTGTCCTTTACTAGCTGTAAATTTTCCTGTTTCAAACTTTATTTGAGAGGAATTGTCTATTTCTATCCACTCCATTATCTGAGAGCTATCAGGCTTTTGGCTATTCAAGAATCGGCAATATTCGGCCACAGTAACTTCATGTTCTGCCATAAAAAAATCATTAACAAGCTCTTTATCAATAGAACTCCCCTGAATAAAAACCATATTTTTTGGTCTATTCCTAAAATAACTGTTTATTGCTAACATTTTAGACTGAGCTTTTTTGTCAAAAGGATTTTTTCCCAGTATTTTACTTAAAAGATGCCGACCAATCTGATATAGACCTGCCTGCATTACCACCCTAAAACTGTCACTTACTTCTCTGCACTTTTTAGCGTTTTGTATTTTTAAAGCTAAATCTGCTGGGTTGTAATTCAAGTCACGAGCTATTTTAAAATTAAGATATGCTTGTTTATAGTCTCCTTTTTTGTAACAAGAATCTGCATAAATGTAGTATTTTTGCCCCTTTTCCTGTGTTTTACCATTTTGGGGTAACAGAAAAATACTTAGTCCCAAAAATAAAATATATTTCATTTTGAGTATTTCAATTTTTCCAATTTTGCTTTAGCCTCAACGCTATTGGGTTTTAAACGTAGAGCTTTTTCTATCTGCTCAAGTGCATCCTTATGCCCAATATTACTTTCCATCAGGTCGTTTGCTCGAGCTATGTGCATATCAAAAGCTTTATTAATAAGCTTTTCTAACTCAATAATTTGATTTTTAACCTGAGAATTATTAGGTGATAAACCTAAAACGCGAAGATATATTTTTTTGGACTCCTGATATGTTTTTTCCTCATTTGACAGTATATTTGCATGGTGTATGAGCCTGCTAATATAACTATTAATTGCTTTTTGGTATCGCGCTTCCATAGTAGAAATATTTTCAAAAGCGGGAGCTACTTTTTTAATCGTATTCAAATTTTTATGTGCACTCGCAAATCTTCCGGCTACAATATTTTGCTGAAATTTGCCCACAAGTTTACGCTGTAATAAATCTTGTTCTTTTCCTTTTTCACTACAAAGCGCCTTATATTCAAAAACGCTATCCGATTTATTACTCAAAGCCAGTTCTTGCATTTTTGAAAAAGCAGCCGAATATCTTTTTTGTTGTACATAGTTGTGGGCTTCCTGCCATAAATAGTGTTGGTGTTCGCCTGTATTACCAGAAATAATATTAATGAAAATATAACCTGACAAAAGAAAAAATAGTACAATAACGGCTAATAAAACAATTCGTGGAAAATCTTTCTTTTCCCCTTTTTGGGTACTAATTTTTTTATTTCGCAAAAGAATTTCGAACATCTGGCTCAATTTGTCTTTGATATAAGGATGTGCCGGGGTTTCCTTAAGCGCCTGTTTGTAAAACTGTTGGGCTTCTACAAATTGAGCCTTATCTTCTTTAATTTCTGCATTAACAACCAGATTATATGAACGTTCTAAAGTTTTGGTCTTAAAATTATACTTCGCCTGTTTTTGAATTCCGGGCTTAAAACTACTTATTTTATGAATGGCTTCTTCTAAATGCGACCCAGAAGAATAGGTATTAAGATATTCAAAAAAAGTAGCCTTAGTGTTTGTTGCAAGACATGTTTCCCATGCGTTTTCGTCCTTTATTTGTTTTATTCTATTACGTGCTGCTTTAACGTTTATCCCATTCGGATAGTTTTTTAAATAATTTCTATAGGCCTCTATACTATTATATCTCTTGGTTTTTTGCCATGCATCAGTATCATCAAAGTAATTTAATTGCTGAACGGCTTCATTTTTATAAAATCCTTTAGGAAATTTATTGACAAAACTCTTGTAAGCTTGCTCTGTATCTTTTTTTCTCACTCTGCGCCAGGCATTTTCTTCTCTCAATTTATTTAATAACTCTTCAGCCTCCGCCCTTAGTCTATCATTTTTAGTACTATTTATGAAATTCATCAGTCCACTAACCGATGGATTTCTACGAAGTATCTCATATTTTTTGCGCTCGGTACTATACTTTCGATTATATACAAAACGATAATTTTCAGCTGTTTCACGACCTATTTTCTTTGGTAGTGGAAGTTTTTTAGCCGAAAAATCATTTTTTATCTGATAATAAATATCTCTTAGTGTTAAAAATTCGCTGGCAAATTCTAATCCACCTGTCATTATTTCTATTAATTTACCGGTAAAATAAGTGGGTGCTTTAGGATTATCAGCAGGGAAATTGGAAGGCAAATTTGCACTAGTAGATGCAATTGCATAAGTTCCGTTAATCTTATCATTTGACAAAATTGATTCCTCGAAATTTTTACGAATTATTTCATCATAAGAACTCATTAAACCAAGGACTTTACCACTGTAACAAGCATCAATTAGAAAAATTTTTTTCCCTGCATGCGAGTGCCTGAATAAACTGGCTATTTGCTCTCCCTTTATTCCTCCAACCCAGGGAGAATCTTTATCTACAGATTTAGTCGCAAGATAAAAATCCAGACCATTTTTCTGGTCAATTAATCCATGACCGGCATAATAAACAATAATCGTTTTGGATTTGTGATCGGCTTTATTAAAAACCTTATTTATGGTCTTCATAGTCGCCTCATGATTCATGTTCTTAGACTGAAAAATATTTGATTCTGACAATCCGAGTATTTCCGGATTTTTTAGTGCTTTTTTTAGTTGTCGAAAATTAACATCAACATTGGGGATATTATCCAAATAGGCATCATTATACTGTGATGCACCTATCATTAATACATACGTGTCCTTCCAGGCAAATCTCATAGTTCGTGGGTTTGAAATTTCGCTAATGTACAAATATAAATATTTTTATAAATTAAAACAAAATATCCGATAATTATTTCACTTTTCTACTTATATTTTTTAAATATATATTTTCCATACAACAATAAAAATATAAACCTTCCAGATTCTAAGGTCTAAATACTTAAAAAAAATTATTGATAAAAATGTTAATCGGTATCATCGTCTTGAATCTTTAATATCAATATTAATGTTTGGTTTAAAAATTGTTTTTTGAGCTAAAATATTTATCTTTGATAAAAGGAAAAATCAATGTTACAGAATGAGAGCAAAGAAATAAAAAAATTGCGTTCTGAGAATAAAATATTAAATGATAAACTCAAACAAACGGAAAAGCAATATCATTTTTTTCTCGAAAAATCTCCAGTAGGGATTATTTTGATTGAAGAAGGAAAATTAGTTTATTCAAATCCAAAATTTGTGGAACAGTTAGGCTATAAAACAGCTAATGATTTAATTGGTAAGCTTGTATTTGACCTTGTGAATCCAGTTTTCAAAGATATTGCTAAAAAAAGAATGTCAGAAATCGTCCATTCGGATAGAGAAGCCTTACCTTTAGAGGAGCAATTTATCAAAGAAGATGGCTCTTTTATAGATGTATTAGTGTTAGGAAAAAGTATTTCTTCTACAAATAAATCTCTGATACTAGGCTACATATTCGATATTTCGGAGCTTAAGAAGGCCGCCGAGATAAATAGAAATTTCAAATCTCTAGTTGAGAATGCCCCAGATGCCATCTACATATTAGATACCGAAGGTAAAATAATAACCGCAAATGGTTTGGCCATGAGCGAAATAGAACTAAGCAATATTGAAGAACATAACTTAAGCAATTTTAAAAGTATAAATCCACATATTAACTGGGTGAAGTTAATTCACAAATTAAACTCGGAAGAGACAATTGAACTCAAATGTGAAATCCCAAGTTCGGATTATTCAACAATTAATTTTTACTGGCGTAAATTTATCCTTCTGTCAAAACAAGCAGAACAACAAAAAATCATCTGTTTTAGCCGTAATATTAATAATATAAAAGATTTTCAAGAACTGGTGAATGAACAAAACACTGAATTAAAAGTAAACATTGAAGAATTAGAATCTATTAAAAACAAACTCCTTAAAAAAAATTCTTTATTAGAAGAAAAGAATCTTAAACTAGAACAACTAAACAAAAGCTTATTTGAGTCTAAAGAAAATTATCATACGATTTTTAATTCTACCAGAGATGGTATCGTAATATTACATCCTTTTTCTAAAAAAATAAAAGAGGCTAACGACAGCTTTTTTAAATTAACAGGAATTAGTAAAAAGGAATTGAATACTATCTTTTTTGATGATTTATTTATAGATAACATCAGCCTCCCCGAAAAGGAAAATTTAAAAATAGGAAAGAGTTTTTTCAGAGTGGCTGTTCAGAACTATTTATCTATAATAAAAAATAAAAATGGTCAGCAGTTATGGGTAAGTTTATACATGAAATATATAAAAATAAACAACGAAACAAACTTGCTCTGTTTGATACAGAATATTGATTCACTGGAACGCAGTAAGATGGCATTAAAACAGAGTAAGGCTATTTTCAGAGAATTGTCTGAACTAAGCAAGACTGCTATTTTTATGTTCGACCGCCACAAATTTAAGTATGCTAATCCGGCCACCTCGATAATCACAGGCTACAGCAATTTCGAACTTCTGAATATGCCCTTTTGGGCTGTAGTTC
Organism: uncultured Bacteroidaceae bacterium; assembly: GCA_964421365.1. Taxonomy (GTDB): domain Bacteria; phylum Bacteroidota; class Bacteroidia; order Bacteroidales; family DYOH01; genus CAYQXT01. Next base: position 4,791 of record CAYQXT010000093.1, on the reverse strand, counting down.
ATCCCGATATGCAGGAAATAATTAAAAGCAGGGGAGTAAAGAGAATAGACGGATCAGATACGCCCAATAAGTATCAGATTAAACTACTTACCAAATCGGGTGAAGTAAGATGGGTTGACTTTACCGCTACAAAATTACAGTATCATACGGAGACCATGGCCTTAGGGAATGCCGTAGATATTACGGAAATAAAAAAATATGAAGAAAAATTAATTGAGGCGCGTTTGCAGGCAGAACAAGCAGATAAGCTAAAATCTGCTTTTCTGGCCAACATGTCGCACGAAATAAGAACTCCTATGAATGGCGTACTTGGATTCGTGCAACTATTAAAAGACGAAATAGGGTCTGAACGGCAAAAAAGATTTATAAACATCATAGAATCAAGTGCAGAACAACTTTTAAATCTTATTAATGACATTCTCGATTTATCCAAAATTGAGAGCGGCCAGACAAAATTAAAATTCTCCGAATTTGATCTTGTATCCCTGTTTAATGAGATGCTCGAAATATTTAACGTTCAAATCAAAAACTACAACAAAAATATTACACTTAATCTAAAACTTGAGTTTGAAGAATTTATTATCTTTTCTGATAAAAAATTCATCACTCAAATACTTACAAATCTCTTAGGAAATGCTTTTAAATTTACCGATCAAGGCGAAATTAATTTTGGTTTTACACTAAATACTAATATTGTCAAAATATTTGTTTCGGACACAGGAATTGGAATTCCACAAGAAAAACAAAAACTGGTTTTCGACCGATTTACCCAAATTCATTCAGAAATAAAAACCCAATTACATGGCACAGGTTTAGGACTATCCATAACAAAAAAATTAGTAGACCTTTTGAAGGGAAATATTTACTTAAAATCGGAAGTTAATATTGGTACAACATTTTTCGTAGAACTTCCTCTTAAGACAAAAAAAAAGTATAAAGCATATCGTTTAACTCAGACAGGCTTTTGCCCCTGTCTGAGTTTTCTTAAGCTCCTCGAGTTATTTAATAATCACTTTCTGATTAATAAACTTATTTTCTGTACTCAAACGAATATAATAAACTCCTTTTGCCAGGGTCTTTAAATTCAGTTCGTAGCTATTTTTATTCATCCAGATGACTCTTGAATCTACTATTTTCCCGGCACCATCCATCAGCTTTATGCTTAGTTTCTTTTTGGGTGGTTTCTGAAATTCAAGAAAAACAATTCCGGTACTCGGATTAGGATAAACCTGCACTTTATTATTCAAATCCCAATATTGCTCGATACCGTTTGTCCCATTAATGGTAAATGCAACCAGAGCCGTGTCTTTTAAGCCCTGCTCATCTTCGGCTACAAAAGAAACCGTATCACTACCAGCCCAATCACTATATTTAGGACTTATAGAAGCTATCCGATTAAAAATATCAACATTCAAATTTGTACTTCCAAAGTAGTACCATTTGATTAAACTATCCGGCGTATTATCATCACTCACAAATTTATCCATATATATATCTGCAAAGCTTTCTCCTTTATTAATTTCCTGATTTTGAATAGCCGATATAATAGGAGCATCATTTTTGTGCAAAATAATAAAACTTACAGAAACAGAATCCTTCAAGCCCTCTTCGTCCTGTGCAGTAAAAGTAAGCATTTCTGTTCCTATCCACGAATTGTCCTTAACTGAAATTTGTGCCACGTGATTACTTACGGTAGCATCCAAATTTGTCATTCCGGATATTGTCCATAAAATATTTGAATCTGCCGTATAATCATCTTCTACAAACAAATCCAGATTTATGGCACTAAACACTTCATTGGAATAAATCGTTTGGTCGTTTATACTTTGCAGAACCGGTGCAGAATTTGCTTTTTTCACCGTAAACAGAACAGTTTGCGAATCACTAAAACCACTCTGATCTATGGCTGTAAAAACTATGGTATCGGTTCCTACCCATGTACTTGAATCTATAGTAAAAGAGGTAATTCCGGAATTTATATTTATTGAAATATTATTATTTCCAGCATAAGTGAAATTCATATCAGCAGCTGCAGTAACATCATCGCTTATGTATTTCTTTAAATCTATAGAACTAAAAGAGTTGTTTTGAAAAATAGATTGACCGGGTATATCGCTCCAAACAGGAGCACCACTCAAAACAGCCTCTTTAAACGTTAAATTATCAATATATAAATAATCAAAGCTATACAAATTTCCTTCTACACAAAAGGCAAAATAAGTATCTTGCTGTCCGAAAGGTAAATTAGAAACAAAACTATCCCGTTTTGTTGTAGTTACATCATTTTGTGAAGTAAATAAAGTATCCATATCAACCCAAGTTTGTAAGTCGGTTGAGGCCTGTAATTTCACGTACATACCAACATCATAGTCGTCAAAAGAATAATTGAATGTTATCTGTAATTTAGATACATCCAATAAACTCACCTTAGGCAAAATAACTCTCGAAATACCATTCGGAACATCTTCGTAAGAAGCCACTAATTCCAAAGGGCTTCCGTTCGCATAATTAGTATTTTTGATTGTCCAGCGGTCGGTAGCTCCACCGGCACTCTGTTGCGTCCAACATCCCGGCATTCCAGCAAGGTCAAAACTTTCTTTCAGAGGTAAATATCTGAGGGCACAATCGGTAGTGGCTTCTTGCAAAGCCCCCCCCGAATAAGCACCTGCTGTATTCTGCGACCATATTTTGTAGTAATATTTTGTTTGCGCACTAAGATTAGTATGCGAAAACGAAGTCGAGCTTCCGGCATAAAGAACTGTACCACCGCCATTAAAGATGATTCCAGCACTGTATGTTTTGCCATTCTCCGGTTGTCCAAAAGTTCCCGTCTCAGAATAAGCCAGAAGTACCCGATTATTATCCGCATTCAATGACCACGATAAATCTACTTGTTGGCCACCGGCCGAAACTGCATTAAAATTAGCTGGATTACTTACCCCTGAATTATCATATAAATCACTTACCCAAACTCCCCGACCAAAGGTAGCGGCATATAATTTAGAAGCCGTATTATCCAAACTGTCGTAATAAATGGACAAATCAGTTACCACCACATTAGGCAAATTCTCGCTAAAAAGTTGCCAGTCAGAAGTACCGTTCTTAACGTAAACACCCACATCCATACCTGCATATAATTCAGTAGTTTGTGTATCCTTTTTGTTTTGAATAATGCACATAGCCGGAATATCTGGTAACCCTTGTGATATATTTGTCCATGAAGTTCCTCCATCTGTGGTCTGGTAAATCTGATTTCCGTCATAGCTCCCCATTGTCACCCACATCGTATTAGCATCACTATTTTTAAACAAAACGTTTGTAATGGAATTATTGTTCACCGGTAAACTTCCCGTAATGTCCGACCATGTACTAGCACCATTTCGGCTGAGATACAAGCTAGCGCGCGTTCCTACCAAAATAGAAAGCGAATCGCTGGGACTAAGTGCAAGAACTCTAAGCGTAGAACCTAAATTCAGGTTACTTTTTTTCACAAAAGAATCTCCTTTATCTGAAGACATCCAAAGCTCTTCATAAGCCACATAAAATTTGTTAGGATTTTGGGGTGCAATTTTATAGGGAGTAAGCCATGCTCCCTTTAATGAACCATCACCTATATTATTGGAAATGGTCGTTTGATTATTCCACGCATCCTCTGTCCGATAGATTTCGCCCTCTGCATAAGAAGCATATTCAGTATTAACATCCGAATAATCAATTTCGCAATTCAAACCATCGCCTCCGGTTACATCATACCAAATATTATCCCACAATAATTTAGAACCATTATCCTGCAAGCCGGTCAATACAATTCCTTTTTTGGTCTGAGAACTACTAATTCGGTATATCTGGCTGTTCGTAATTCCATTAGTTTTGTTTACCCACACCGAACCATCATTATAACTCTTATAAATTCCGCCATCATTAGCTTCAAATAGCACAGACGAATTATTTCTGAAAGATAAGTAATGCTTATCAGCATGAACAACCGGGGCATTACTAAAATTATAAGTACTTCCCGAAGTCCACATATTCATTATTGTCCAACTACTTCCACCATCAGAACTTTTCCATGAATTTACCCCTCCCAAATAAACCTTATTAGCATCCTTTGGGTCGGCAGCTAAACAGATATCATAAGCACCTTGACCGCTTGTTCCACCAGAACCATCACTATAGTAGCCAAGATAATTCTTCTTTGAAACAGAACCATCTATAAGCTGATTAAATGAGTTGCCCTTGTCGGTGGATTTATAAATACCTTCGAGTCCTCCATCTGCATTAACAACTACGGCATAAACCCAATCGGGCTGATCTGCACTCACAGCCAGCTCGGTACGTCTTCCCTGACGAGAAATTATCTGCGTCCAGTTGCTGCCTCCATCACTACTTTTATATATCTTTGTCGAATACCAATCTTTTGTAGAAGCATAAATAATAGAAGAATTGGAAGGATTAAACTCAAAATCGATAAAAAATAAGGAATTTAGCAATGTCCATGTAGCGCCAGCATCGGTAGATTTATAAAAACCACTACTCGTAGCCGCAAAAATAGTATTGTCGTTATTGGAACTTATAGCTATTTTAGCGACTATCTTTTCATCGCTCACCAAATAACTCAAGCCCGTAGTTTGCCAGCTCAGCCCACCATCTGTCGATTTTAATATACCAATAGAGTTATTGTCGTTAGCAGTTCCCCCAAGCGTCCACATACTCCCATTATCTCTATCTCCAGTAGCAATATAAATTGTTTTGCTTGTTGCATAATCACTCGGAATAGCAATACTGCTTACC
>CAYQXT010000092.1:0-11199 GCA_964421365.1 uncultured Bacteroidaceae bacterium | reverse complement strand
CGCTATAAATATAAAATACAATGAGAATTTTTATATCGGACTTAACTATTCTTTAGCCACAAGCAGAATTAACAATTCACCATTTCTTCTCATCCTATCTTAGTGGGATAATTAGTTATATCCCTGATTTGTGCATAAAGAGGTTGTAGGCGTTTATACATTTTTAGATATACTTTTTTAAACAATTCATCATAAACAGCTTGATTCTTGGTATTGGGTTCAAAAACTTCGCTGATACGAGTCATGTTTCTTATCGCAGTGTCAAAATCAGGATAATAATTCATTCCTACGGTAGCCGTTATTGCAGCACCAAGTGCCGAAGTTTCATAAGTATGTGGTTTTTCGGTCGTTTTACCGAAAATGTCGGCGGTAATTTGCATTGCATTTTTACTTTGCGAACCGCCACCACTTACTCGCAATTTTTCAATTCTCACACCGGTGCGTTTTTCTGTTTTTAGCATTCCTTCTTTCAGGGCATAAGCTAAACCCTCTAAAATAGCGCGATATACGTGTGCACGAGTATGCACATCGCCAAAACCAATGATAGAACCTTTGGCTTCCAGGCCGGGCACGCGTACTCCGGGCGACCAGTAGGGCTGCAACAGTAAACCCATAGAGCCGGGCGGAATACTGCTTATCATCTCATCGAAAAGCTTTTCGGGTGCAATTCCCCTTTCTTTTGCTAACTGAACTTCGCGAAAGCCAAATTCTTTCTTAAACCAATTGACCATCCAATAGCCTCTGAAAATCATCACTTCGGTATTAAAACAACCGGGTATCGCACTCGGATAACTTGGGAAAAAAGGCACCACTTCGATATAACGATTGTGTGTAGTTTCAAAGGTAGCTGTGGTTCCATAGCTCAGACAGCCAATTTCAGGCGTAACACAGCCAGCACCCAAAACTTCGGTAGCCTTGTCGGCTGATGCGGCTATAAGCGGTAAGTTTTCTGGTATTCCGGTCTCTTTGGAGGCTTTTTTGCTAATTTCTCCCAGTATTTCTGTGGGCTTTACCAAACGAAAGCGTTTTGAGCTGTCGATGGGGAACATCCGTGAATTCATGTGCTTTTCGAGTGCCCAGTTTTGTTTTTTATAATCAAAAGGCATATAACTGACCATGCTTCCGACTGAATCGGCATATTCACCGGTAAGTTTGTAGGTAAACCAACCGGAAAGAAGCAGAAATTTATGTGTTTTGTTCCAAATTTGGGGTTGATTTTGACGTATCCAGTTACATTCACCCTGCTGAATGGCATGTAAGACCGATTCGCGCAGATTGAGTAACCTCATGGCCATTTGCAGTGTTTTTGGGGGATAGTCCTCAACTTTAGCTGTTCGTTGGTCGAGCCACAAAATGGCAGGTCGTAGTGCTTTCCCTTCTTTATCTACATTAATCACTGTTCCGCGCTGAGTCGTTAGTGTAACTGATTTTATTCGCGTTTTATTTTTCTGATTTCTTTGCAATAATTCGAGAGTGGTTTCTCTCAGTTTTTTCCAGTAATAATCAGGCTCTTGTTCTGCCCAGCCGGCTTGTTTAGAAAAATACGGTTCTATGGCATTTTTGACTATATCTACAATATTGCCTTTCAAATCAATCAATACCGCTCTAATAGATTGTGTGCCTGCATCTATACTCAAAATTAGTTCTGTTCCGGCCATCCTTATTTTAATTACTAATTACTAATTTAGTTTTACAATTTCAATCCCAATTCCATTTTCTGAATTCTAAATCTCATTTCTAAGATCCTGATTCCCTGTTCCTGAATCCCAATTTCAATTTTCAATTGACGCTTGAATGTAGGCTATCGCCTACGCTTCAAGGTCTCCAACTTTTCAAGGTCTGCAAATACCTCAAATAAGGTTTGTCGGGTTCATTATATTATTGGGGTCGAAATAATTTTTCACGGATTTATAATGTTCCATGACAATTTTGCCGTGCATTTCGGGCATCCATGGTTTCATTACCCGTCCGACACCATGATGATGCGACAACGAACCGCCATTTTTGGAAATAGTATCTACCAAACCACGGTGAAATTCCACATAATCATTCAATTCATCGCCTTTTTTCATCGGACTCAGGAAAATGAAATATAAATTTGCCCCATTTTCATAAGCATGCGAAATATGTACCATTAATACCGATTTTTTACGTGTTTTGAAATATTCTTGTACCGATTTCCAGAGAGGCTTCAAATTTTTCCAGCTTACAGCCGTTTCGAGCGTATCGGTCATAATGCCCAAATCCATTAAAGGCTCGCGCATATAAGCAGACGAATAGCGTTGTTTTAGCCATTTTCTTGTAGGCTTTGCACCGATATTCAAAGCACGAAATTTTTTGGCTGTTTTCAGTATTTTTGATTTTTCAAATTTGGTAAAATCTGCATCACCCTCGATATTAACAAACATTAAACAACGTTCTCCTGATTTATAGCCGAGATAAGTTAGCACTTTATCGCTAAAACTATTATCAAATTCCTGCGTTTTAAAGGCAATTTCAGTTTCCGTAGGGTCAGAAATACGAAAAAGATGTGGAAATCCATGCTGGCCTTGCATGACAGTACGCATACCTTCTACGGCATCGTCAAAATTTTTGAACACAAAGGAAGCGTAACAAGTATTTTTAGGCTGATATTTGCGTATTTTTATCGTTATATCAGTAAGAACTCCAAGAATTCCTTCGGAACCCATAAAAGTATGGTTTAAATCCCAGCCCTGCGCCGAGCGCGGAAAGTCTTTTGTTTGTACTGTGCCAATAGGGGTTACCATTTTCATGCTAAGCACCATATCCTCCATTTTCCCGTATCCGGTAGATTGTTGTCCGGCTCCTTTGGTTACTGCCCAGCCACCAACCGTACTAAACTCAAAGGATTGTGGGAAATGCCCACAGGTATAACCTCTGGCATTTAGCTGTTTTTCAAACACAGGCCCTAAGATTCCGGCTTGTACCCGAACGCTGCTGTTTATTTCATCTATTTCTATAATTTTATTCAAATGACGGGTCAAATCGAGTGTGATTCCGCCATTTTGGACTTCTAATCCTCTTGTGACAGAGGAGTTTCCTCCAAAAGGAACAAGGGCAATTCTTTCTTCATTGCAAAAATTCACTATTTTCTCCACTTCTTCATGTGAGCGTGGATAAACTACTGCATCGGGCGGGAAACTTACAATTCCCTGACGCAAATAAAGTAAATCGGTATAATATTTTCCGTAAGCATGATTAGCACGCGCAAAATCGTCTGTCTCTACATTTTTTTTACCGCATAAATCTGTGAAAAATTTAATTTGATTGGGCTTTAGCGTCATCTTTTTTTCTAATTTGACCTCATCATTGCCCAGTAATTCTGATTTTTCTATTTTTGCTAAGCCAAATTCTTCTTTTATCACTCTTAAAGTGGCCTCATCAATGGGCTCTTCGTGTTTATCGCCCCATTTTAAAATATCCCTGTATGTTTTCATTTGTTTATATTTTAAGTTTAAGCACATAGACAACACATTAGAAGACATAGATTTTTGAATCAGATAAATCATTTTAGAACATTTTAGTGAAAATTTTTCCAAAATTTCTTATAATGGCTAACTATATTTCATTCTGTCTTATACTGTTTTTATGTCTAAGTCGCTTATTTATTATTATTCAACTGATAATTAAATTGTACGGTCTTGGTATTCTTCATTAGTAATTTGTAATTATTAGATTGGTAATTGGTAATTCGTCATTAAACTGTCCCATTCCTTTTGTTTCCTTTTTTTGTCCCAATTTAGTCTTTTTGCTGCAATCTGCATTACTTTTTCTATAATTTGTGTATCAGGCTTACCAAGAGTTCCCATTCCGGTTCGGCGCAAGAAAATATCTTTAAGTGTTTTAGCCATTTCAAAATCAATGGCATAAACTACTTCGGCAAGGATTTCACCATCCTGACTGACCGGCATTTTTAAGTCTGGATTTTGGCGTGCCAGCTCAAACACCTGACGGCTAAAAGTGCCGTAATTACGACTAAGATACTCGACCGTATATTTATCAAAATCTTTATAATGTAAATATTGTTTCTTCATAAACTCGTGCATATTTCTGATTTCACTACCGGCAAGATATAAATTATAGGTAATTGAAGGACGTTCGCGGCGCTTAATTTTTTGATTAACCATTTTTAAAACATGCGTGGCCAGATTTCGACTGGTGGTATATTTGCCTCCTTCAACCGTGATTAAGCCCTTAATGCCATCCTTTTCATTGTCGTAAACTTCGTATTTGCGAGAAGTTGTATAGCTGCTATCGCTTGAATTATCGACCAAAGGCCGTAATCCGCCATAGGCATACTGAATATCTTTGTAGCCAATTTTCTTGTTGTAATTTTCGTTTACACCTTGTATTATTTCATCAATTCCTTCTTTAGAAACCTTGTATTCATCGGGCGACCCATGAAATTCTTTGTCGGTGGTTCCTATCAATGAATGCCCGCGCCAAGGCATAATCATCATGTGCCCACCGTCTTTTTTTACCAGCGAAATAACATGTTTCCCGGCAATTTTAGGAGTAATAATATGTATGCCTTCCGAGCGTTTTATTTTATGTTCGACCTGTTTTTTGCGGGCTGCTCTGTTTAGGATAATATCTGCCCAGGTTCCGCCGCAATTGATGATTAATTTGCCCTTTACTTTTTTAGATTCACCGTTTAAAAGGTCTTTTACTACCACTCCTTCGATTTCATCTTCTGTGCGATAGATAAAATCTTCAATTTTAGCATAATTGGATACCTGTACGCCATAATCTACAGCCGATTTTATGAACGAAAGCGTTAATCTTTCGGGAAAGATGCTCTGATAATCATAGAATACAGTGGAATAGCGAAGTTTTTCCTGTATTAAATTGGGTTCTTGCTGGAGCGTCTTTTTGCGCGAAACAATTTTATGATTGGGTAAAGCTTTGCTTTTATCCCAAGTGCGTGCTTTGTCAAAAGATAAGCCATCGTACATATACATTCCGGCCATGAGTTTCCACATATCACCCTTATAGCGTTTATAGCTAGGTAGCATAAAAGGCACTGGATAGACAAAGTTGGGTGCAATATTTCCGAGATTGCGTCTTTCCTGCAAAGATTCACGTACTAATTTGAGCTCAAAATTGGCCAGATAGCGCAAACCTCCATGAATAAGTTTGGATGTAGCGGAGGAAGTAGCCCCTCCAAAATCTGATTTTTCGAATAAAGCAACCGAAAATCCCTGAGTAGAAGCAGTATAAGCTACGGCAGCGCCGGTTATTCCGCCACCTATAATGATAATATCAAATTCCTTTGTATCATGCTGTTCTATGTATCTGTTGAGTATCATAGCGGATAATTTTATTTTTTACAAATTTGAGTATTTAAAAGGAGAAAAAAATTCACATTTGTTAAAAAAACACAATTTCGTGTGTATCCCTAAACTCATCTGTCTGAGTATTGGAAGCAGAGTTTATAACGCTCATGGAAAATATCATTTGCATGTGGTGATGCCTATTTTTCTTTTCACTATAGGTAGTTTCTAATTTTTTCGAGTTTTTTTTTATTTTTGAATTTCGATTTAATCCATAATTTTCTAATTCCTACTCAAGTAGATATTGATATGGAAACAAATTGACGGGTAGATTTCAGCTTGTCGCAGCAAGTTAAGAGTCTAATACACAATGGATCGAAATAAACAGTTTAGCAATACTTAGAAATTTTTTTTGAAACAATTAATTTTCAAGTTATTACTAATTTTATTTAAGTTATCAGTTTGCTCTTTCCCCGCATTACGTATCACTTTTGTTACTTCCAGACTTAGCTATTACCCAACGTAATAGAAGATATACTATAAGTATAAAAGTTAGTAATGCAAATACCCATTTTAATTGATTGCTTATGGATATTATTGTTACCAATTTAGAATTTATGTTTGGATACTTTGTCACAAAATATACTATTCCAATATTTTCAAATAAATCAAAAAAAGAAATGATAAATGGTATTAGTATTACGTAATTAAGTTTATGAGTATTTTGCTTATTTGTTTGCAAGGCTGCAATTATAAAAGCGTAAATAAAACCATAAATTAAGGCATAAGGTGTATCAATAAATAGGGTAGAATACAAATAATGTTTTCTGCCTTCTTCTTTCATTACTGATAAATTTCTGAGTACTACATCTAAAGAAAAACCAAAATGTACATCTAAAATGGTTTCAAAATTTGTTGTTTTTGTTGAAAAATATGGGAATAAAACTAAATTGACAAAAAATATAAAAAAAATTCCTAAAATAATATTTTTAGAACTGCTTTTTCTTTTTAAGTATTTAATAAATCGCATTATTTGTGTAGTTTACAAAATTTTTTTGAGACAATTCTCTATTGATTATTTGATTTTAGCAACCTTAGATAATCTACATATTTCTTATCGGAATATATAAATTTTGTTTTGACATAAGCCATATTTCCTTGATTATCCATATCAACAAGTTGTGTTTCTCCTTGTTGCTTACCATTTTGTTTGACTTTACTCATGTAATTTTCAACTGATATAATATGCTCTTCTTTATTGTCTGAAAACATCAGTTTTACATTTGGACTAAATGTTCTCTCTAATAAATCTAAATCTGCATTTTTTCTACCTTCAAAATAATTATTGACGACTTTTTTAATTTCTGGATATTCGTTTTTTTCTTCTATAAACACTCGTAATACTTTATTATAGGTTTCTGCTGCATTTATATATGGGAAATGACCTTCGTTATGAAAAGTGTACATCTTGGCATCAGGGTATAAGGCTTTAATTTCTTTTCGTAATTTTGGCGAAATTAAAGGATCATTGTCCGATTCTATAATCAGTTTAGGCACTTTTTTATACCTATTAACGGCTGGGTTTATGGTAAATTTATCTATGACAACATAATATCTATTCATAAAACTTTTTTTTGAGAACGGTAATGATGGTAAAAAAGAGGCTAATAATGTATCATTATGAGCTGCCGGCAGCAATTTATTTTTCAACGATTTTTCGCTAAAATAAGCAATGAGAATTTCAGGTAATAGTGGAATAATTTTACTTTTCATCGCATTCTCTTTTACTAAATCATCATTTGGCGGAAACGTGTTTCCAAAAACCACTTTGTCCAATCGCTCGGGCATCTGTTTAAGTAAATATTGCGTAATATAACCACCCATTGATGTTCCTACGGCTGTAAATTTATCTACATTTTCCTTTTTCAAAATTGCCTTTATTCCACTAACTACATCATCTAAGTTATCAATTTCATTTGGTAATGTATAGCTTATAACTTTGTAATTTTGTTTAAATTCGGTTACTTGTTGCCACCACAAATCATATGCTCCGCCCATTCCGTGTAGAAATAAAATGGTTTTGTCGCCATTCCCGGTAACTAAATATTTCCATTTAATAGAATTTATTACTATTATTTGGGTGCTTTTTTTATAAAATTCTTGTAAAGTTTTAGCAGGATAATTATCTTTTGGGTATAATTTAAAAAAAACCTTTTGCTTGGTATGTATCTGATAAAGTATTATCAGCAATATAATAAGGACTGAAAAAACAAAATTTAAGAATGTTATTTTTATCATTTTATTATTTTTTATATCGTTTATAAAACTGGGTAGCTTCTCCATTCTTAAGAAATACAGGTGCTAGTTCCCGGCATACAATTCATGCACTTATAGCGTAAGCTCTGCAATGAAACACTCGGTGCACATTAGTTTTATTGCTTACATCAAAGATAGGAAAAAAATGGAGAATCGGGATTTTGAATTCGGGATGTAAACATATTGTAGAACTGAAGTTATAATAACTAAATTTTTGCATACGAATTACGCGAATAATTTTTTAGTATGCAAAATTTTCAATTTATGATATTGAATATAATTTATCTTTTATTATCAAAATTTTAAAATAATGTATGAGTTCGGTCTAAAAATCGGTCGGACGGATAGATTTATTAAAACTGTAAAAATAGACAACTCATTTACAATTAATTAATGAAACCGTCCGACCGATTTCGATGCAAATTCACCTTTTTATGCCGGACTCATGTATAACTACATATTATATCACAATCAGAACAGAACTAAATTCCCCTCCATTTCCCTGACTTTGCGGATGGACACCCCTTAGTCATTAGAATGTCACTTTATGCGTATTACGTTTTTTTCATATTTTTTTTCTCCTCTTCTTCTTTAAAAATAAGGCCTTTATATTTGGTGTATAAAAATGATATGACTAACAATAAGATGCCTAAAAGAACAAAAACAATAGTTTTACTCAACATATTTAAGTGCGAAATGTCATAGCCAAATAGTTTAATTAAGGTGATGCCAAAAATGACAATCGCAAGAACCCGTAATCCTTTCTTATTTTGTTTAATGCCCAAAACTATTAGGAAAACAGAGTAAATCCCCCAAATAATACTCAGAATAAGTTTGTCGGCATGTTGAAAGTGAAAAATAGTGGTTAAATTTAATAACTCACTGCTTAAGAGCCAGAGAACAACTACGTGTAGTACAATATGGTAAGTATTATATAATCGGATTTCTGCCTGCATAAACTTAGATTTGATGTTGTAATAAGAACTAATAATCAGCCCGAAAACGAATACAAAACTTATATATCTTAGAGTTAAGTAATTAATTGTTGGTACAAATGTAGTTTGAGAAAGTGGATTTACATATAGTTCTGTCAGTTCTTTTAAAGTTAAAATTCCCTGAGTGAGAAAAGAGAATAATAGCAGCCCATTGGCCAGTAGAGCAATTTGTGCGAGACTCTTTTTTTTGAATTTCATATAATTAAGCAGGCTAAATAGGGCAAAAAAAAGCAAACTAAAATTATAAAGCCAAATATCTTTAAATTTATCCAAATTGTAATTATAAATATATGTTTTATAGGCCTCACTACTTACGGAAGAAAGTACACGGGTGCTTTCAAAAAGCTGATCCCAATAATTGGAAATTTCCAGCCAGAAGGCAAAATAAAGCACAATAATAAACATCAGTGTACTGCTATGTTTAAACAACCAAATGGGAGTTTTTTTGCTTGCTTTAATAGTCGTTGGAAATTTATTTAGGTAGCTAATAAAACCTAATGCAGCAGCTACAAAGAGTGAGATGAAAAAATTAATATTACCTAATAATCTAAGATATGTTTCGGGTAAATCAACCGAAAATTGATTATAAACCTGCGTCCAGTCATGTAACAAACTAAAAAAGGCCAAAAAAGCTAAAGGAAGTGCCAATTTCTCGTAGAGAGAAACCTGTTTGCTGCGGGCAATCCAAAAAAGCAAGGCTGCCTCGGCTGCCCAAAGCATAGTTATCCATTTCCCTTGCAGTTGGACAGGAATAGCAATACTCAGAAATACAATGGCCAGACCCAGCACAAAATAAAATAAATTTTTGTCAACAGTTCTTTCTCTGTAAATGATTAGACTGATAGCGGCATGGGCTAGTGCATTGCCTAGGGTAAATAATCCAAGGTATTTCTTTCCTATATCGAAATCATGTAATAAACTATAACTCAGTCCATAAAAAATAAAAGCATTAAGCAGGAGTAGAAAAATATCGCTAATATTGAATTTTTCGTGTTTGATTAATTTGTAAACTAAAAATGTGGCATAGAAAAGTAAAAAGAAGATGCTTGTAAAGACTGCTGCTAAGGTAAATTGGCTATGCCAATCGTATTTGTTTATTAGCCAAAGAAATAGAATTAGCCAACTGATTGTAAAAGAGGAGTAATAGAGGGGTTTCCAGTATTTTTTGAAAGATAGATAAAGGATACCGGAATTTATTATGACCATATAACTAAAAAGTATAAGCACTTTGCCTGAGCCATCGCTGAGCAAAAACGGAATGGTATAAGCACCTACTAATCCGAAATGTGCAATAATTTGCCGGTCGTATTTTAGAGCGGCATAAACAGCAGCCACAGTAAAAATGAGCATCAGTCCAAAGGTAAGACTTTGCGAAAAGAAAAAATAGTAGCTATAAGAGGCATAGCTCACAAAATAAAGTATGGCAAAAGCTCCACTTAGAAGAACAGCGCTATAATTTTCGTAGTTCTTTTTTAGTTTGAGTGCTATGCCCATTAGTCCAAAGCCGAACAAATAGGCAATTGTAATCCGTGCTACAGGTCCCAGCATTTGCTTATCTATGGCGTATTTAGCCCCAATAGCCACTCCAATAACAATTATAGCAATACCTATTTTACTAATCAGATTT
The DNA here is from genome assembly GCA_964421365.1 of uncultured Bacteroidaceae bacterium. GTDB lineage: Bacteria > Bacteroidota > Bacteroidia > Bacteroidales > DYOH01 > CAYQXT01. The sequence goes on along the minus strand of CAYQXT010000092.1, from coordinate 967 downwards.
TCGCCTATAAATTTTTCGAGATTAGAATTTTTTGCTTGCTTAATAGTGCTTTTTACGGCTTGTCTTTTAGTTGTTTTGGTTTCAATATTTTGCGAGACTGACTCTACTTCTTGTTTCGCTTCTTGTTTCATAACGTGTTCTACGATTTTTTCATCGCCTTTGAGGGCTTTAAGTTCTTTTCGTAGCGTCATAATTTCTTTGATAAAAGCTTCTTGCTTGGCAATTACTGCTTCGAGTTGTACCGAAAGTTCGTTTATTTTATCCTTTTTTTCCATAGATTTTTCTTTCGACAGCAATTTAAGCAAAAATTGGGAATTATCCATGAATTTGGTATAAAAAGGCGTTAAGCAATGGTGAATTGTTAATTATTAGGTAGTGAGGACTTTGCTAAGAGAGAAGTCCTTGCGATTAACTGTTGTTGCGCAAGGGATTGTAGCGGTAGCTCGGTGAAGACTAAGGAATACATAAAAATGCCAAAACTTCGTAAAAAACCCCGATAATATTTTCTTGGCAGCCCCATATATAGCCGTAGCGAAATGCGGGTAAACAAATGATATTCAATTAGACCGTCCCTGCCGGGACTTTTTTTGTTATGAGATTTTTTTAATACCATAGCTTCCGCTATGGTTTAACAAGAGGTCGCCCTGTCGGGCTTAAAAAAACACATTTTTTGATGTTTTTTCAAGAATAGAGTGCGAAAGCACGAGCCTATTATTAAACCACAACGACAGTTGTGGTAAAATGATATAACAACCATAAAGTCCGTAGGACGACCCTATTGTTAGCCCACGATGATAATCGTGGGAATTATAACGACCCTATCGTTAGCCCATAATTTCAATTATGGGAATTATTATGTTTCGTAAAACACAACAATATTTAAAATATCGCTTGACATTTACACCCGACTTTGTATAAAGGCAATACAATAGTTTTTTTTTATGTATAATATTTTTTTTCGTAAAAA
>CAYQXT010000091.1:0-11242 GCA_964421365.1 uncultured Bacteroidaceae bacterium | reverse complement strand
AAAAAGAATATCCGGCCATTTCCAATTTGATTTATTTATGGAATGACAGTATAATAGATTTAACGAATTATGAAATTTTATTAAATTTGTGTTAAGAAGCCTGCATTTCTAATGCAGGTTTTTGTTTGAAAAAATACAGCTAAAAATGAAAAAACTATTCTACCTTTTAATTCTTTTAGCCTTAATATCTTGTGGCAAAGAACAAGAGAAAATAGACGAAGATAAAATCCACGCTTCTACTGCCGAAAATACACCTATTGTAGAAATAGAAGTTTTGAAACCGCAAACTTGGTACACCGAAATTCTTTCGCAAGGCAAACTGCAAGCCTTGCAAAAAGCCAATTTGCGCTTCAAAGCCACCGGCAAATTGCAGCAAATTAATGTGCAAAATGGTCAGAAAGTGCATAAGAACCAGTTGATGGCCTCCTTAGATTCCTCCGAGTCTTTGCTGGCTTTAGAGCAAGCAGAGCTTGCTTTTCAAAAAACAAAAACCGAGCGTTACATACAACTCATCCAACGGGCAGAAAATGGAGATACCGCTTCGGTTAATCCCCGTAAGAAAAATGTGGTCGCACTCACAAGCGGTTATGCTTCGGCATTCGTTGGTCTGCAGCAGGCAAAATATAATTTTGCTCAAACTAAGCTCTATGCACCTTTTTCCGGTAGAATAGCCAACTTATTTATCCAAAATTACAACTACATTAATCCCTCCGAAGTCTTTTGTACCCTTATCAATGATTCAAAGTTTTATCTCGACTTCAAAATCTTAGACTTAGAGAGGAGTAAAGTAATTAAGAACATGCCGGTAAGTATCCATCCCCTCCTCTCAGAAGACAAAAAATATACCGGTAAAATAGTAGAAATAAATCCTTTGGTAGATAAAAATGGAATGATAAATATACGCGCCTTAGTTCCCTTTGCTCCCCAATTAATAGACGGAATGCAAATGCAAGTAAGTATTCGTCAAAGCACCCCCAAGCAGCTTGTGGTGCCTAAATCGGCCGTAGTAGACCGCTCAGGGAAAACCCTTGTCTTTATTTATAAAGAAGGCTTAGCCAAATGGCGTTATGTGAAAATTAATGGCGAGAATGCACAATCATACCACATCAGCGAAGGCCTTAATCTTGGAGACACCTTAATTATTAGCAATAATTTTAATCTCGTGCACGACTCCGAAGTAAAACTGAAAAATGATTAGTGCAAATTAAGCTAGGTATCCAAGCAAGAGAGATATCCATCCTTTGGGTATCACAAGTTTTAACTATTTGTAGTATTGAATTTATAATTAAAAACGAAACTTAAAGGTGATAAAATTTCTCATTAAACGTCCTATTGCTGTGAATATGGTTTATTTGGCTTTTTTGATTTTAGGCCTGGTATCTATTCGCTATTTCCCGGTTTCGCTACTACCGGCAACCGATATTCCCGAAATATCTATACGAGTTGATGCCCCTGGTATGTCGGCACGAATGGTGCAAAACAATATTAGCCAAAATTTGGTCAATCAGTTGCGCCAAGTAAAGCATATCCAAGACATACAAGCCGAATCTCAAAACAATCAGGCATTTATAAAAATCCGCTTTACACCAGGCACCCGACTAAATTTATCGTATATAGAGGTAAACGAAAAAGTAGATGCGGCCATGCCCTATCTTCCCCGCGAAATTAACCGTCCACAAGTTTTCAAAGCCCGTTTAACCGATATTCCAGCTTTCTACCTTGCCCTTAGCTATAGCCAAAATAAAGATAAAACCGCCTTTAGTGAGTTTGTTCGCTCGGTGATTAAACCCCGAATAGAGCAGCTCCCTACTGTGGCTATGGCCGATATATCTGGCTTTCGCAAGAGCGAAATAGCTCTTATCCCCGAACTGTATAAAATGAAAATTCTCGGCATTACTCTGGACGATATTCGTCGTACAATCGAACAAAATAATATCGAGCTTTCCAATATCCTTTTGCACCAAAAACAATACGAATATTTTGTGAAAATTAGTAATCGTTTGGCAAGTATCGAAGATATAAAAAAACTGGTTATCCGAAAAAATAATCGCTATTTCCTCCTTTCGGATATAGCTAAAATAGTAAAACGACCGGCAAAAGAACAAGGGCGCTTTTATTTTGGCAATAAACGAGCAATCTCGCTCGCTATCATCAAAAAGTCGGATGCTAAAATGGCAGAACTCAAAAAGCAAATTAGCGAATTATACCAACAATTTCAGGCTAATTATCCACAAATAAAATTTCATTTATACCGCAATCAAACGACTCTTCTGGATTATGCCATATCTAATTTACAGCAAAGTCTTATTCTCGGTATTATTCTGTCCATTCTCATCACATTCTTATTCCTTCGCCACTGGAAATATGCTTTACTTATCGGCATAACTGTGCCTATTTCACTTATAATTAGTTTCTTATTCTTGTGGATTATCCATATTAGCATTAATATAGTTTCACTTTCGGGCTTAATCTTGGCCGTTGGAATGATGATAGACAATGCCATTATCGTGGTCGAGAATATTCACCAGCAAAATAAAAACGAAGAGCAAGATATTATTACAGGAACCAATCAGGTGATTATACCTCTTTTGAGCAGTATGTTTACCACTCTCGCTGTTTTTTTACCTCTAATTTTTATCGGTGGAATAACACGAGTCTTGTTCTATGAGCAAGCTCTCACCATTGCTGCCGGAATGCTCGCTTCTTTTGTGGTCTCCATTACTTTTTTGCCCCTTTGGTATAAAAAAATGCACCTTCAAAAATACAAAAATAAATTGCAACAAACTTCTTTTTGGCATCGTTGGTATGCCTCCTGGCATCGTTTTACTTTTCGCCATAAAAAAAACGTACTTTTGAGCTTACTCTTTTTTGTCCTTCTAGGAGTCTTTTTTTTGATAGATATGCCCAAAACACTCATGCCACCGGTGAGCTATCACGATATGATTATCCGTGTGAAATGGCATCAAAGCATAGCTTTGAACGAGAATTTTAGGCGTTATCAGGAAATTACCTCTATCGACAGTTCACTAATACTCGAAAAATCTCTCCAAGCCGGTATCCCCCAGTATGCTCTCAGACAAAAACGTATATATAGCTTCTACGAGTCTGTGATTTACCTTAATTTCTCAAACGATAAGAATTTAACTAAATATAGCCAAAAATTTAAAAACTACCTAAAAATACACTATCCGCTTGCTACTATGCAGATAGAGCCAGCAGAAAATATATTCAATCAAGTTTTTAAAGATAATCGTCCCGATTTGCAAATAAATTTATATCCGGCCGACTTATCCAAAGAACTTAACTTAAAAAATTTAGATACGCTTATTTCCCGTCTTTCCCAAAATATAAGTATTAAGCTGAATTTGCCTATTGAACAAAATTTTGAACTTCTTATTTCTCCGATCGCTCTCTCGCGTTATAAAATAAGCAATCAAATTCTACTTGCCCGACTTAAAACTCTTTTTGGAACCAACCAAATTGGAGAGCTACGCAGTTTCAGCAGGCAAATCCCTATCCGTTTAGCACAAAAGCAAACTTCTTTATATCAGATAATTAATAATACTTTTATCCAAAACAAAAATGCAGAGTCTGTCCCCCTGAAAGCACTTGTTAAATTAAGGCATATCAAACAATTAAAATCAATTATCAGTGGTATGCAAGGCGAATATTTACCTTTAAAAATAACTTTGCAGCAAGAAAAATTGCCCCTATTCAAACAGAAAATAAAATCTGTAATTTCCTCATTTCCTCAATTTCGCTATACACTGAGTGGTAAATTCACCGATGGAAATAAAATCCTAAATACTGCCCTGATGCTATTTCTTCTGTCTTTTATCCTCCTTTATATCATTCTCGCTGCTACCTTTGACTCAGCTATTTTACCCCTTGTAATCCTTATCGAATTACCTATCGACTTGTCTGGCATTTTTGTTGCTCTATGGCTTGGTGGCGAAGGCCTAAATATGATGTCGGCAATTGGAATTATCGTTACCGCCGGAATTGTTATCAACGACTCTATTCTGAAAATAGATACTATCAACCAGCTGATCAAAAAAGGAATGGAATTAGAAACAGCCATTGCCGAAGGCGGCAGATTGCGTGTAAATGCCATTCTGATGACCTCGGCAACCACTATTCTGGCCCTACTGCCTATGCTTTTTCAGCATGGTTTGGGCGTAGAATTACAATTGCCTTTAGTGCTATCTGTTGTTGGAGGATTAGGATTGGGTACTCTCGTAAGTTTGTACGCTATACCTCTGATTTATTATTATTTAAAGAGATGAAAAAATATTACCCCTTAATAATTAGAACAAGAAAAATAAAAATAATTGATAAATGATGAATGCAATTCTTGAAGAAATAATACTGCCAATCGCTTCTTTTGATACTGAATTTTTTTTCAGACAAAAATTAACAACACGATTTTTGCAACAAACATTTAAATTTGACTCGAAACGAAAAACCATACGCATAAGTATAAAACGATTTTCTTTCATTCACCCTTAATAATTAATTACCGTGCCCAAACTCTCTGATTTTAGTTTAATATTGATTTTTGTTGCTTTGAGTATAGGCAGTCTATTTTTTCTTCCAAAGCTCACCCTGCGGCTCAATCCTTCTGCCGAACTTCCCGAACTAAACCTGCAATTCAGCTATCCGGGGGCTACTCCCGAAGCCGTAAACCAAATGGTAATTGCCCAATTAGAACCGGCAGTAAATTCTTTGCAAGGCATTAATAAGCTCGAATCCTATGCATACAACGGATATGGATATATCAAAATAAAATTAGACCGAAAGGCCGATTTAGACTTTTTCCGTTTCGAATTGGCTGCTATTGTCCGCCAAATCTATCCCAAATTACCTAAAACAGTGAGATATCCGCAATTAACAGCACAACAGGCCGATCAAGAAGCTAATCCTGTGCTTATGAGCTATTCCCTTTCGGGCGATAAGTCGGCTTCTGAAATCTCCGACTATGCACAACAGCAAATTTTACCGCTTTTATCGGCCATAGAGGGTATTCGGAATATCGAGATAATCGGAGCAAGAGCTTCGTTAATAAAAATAAGCTATAAGCCAGAAATCTTACAGCGCTACGGCCTGACTACTGATTTAATCCGAACACAAATTAGCAAAATGTTTCGTACCATAGAACTTGGGAAAACAAGAGAAAAAAATGGACACGAAGAGCAATATTGCCGACTGATAACCGACAAGACAAACACAAATTTATGGAATTTGCCTTTAATCAATAAATACAATCAGATTATACGTTTGGGGCAAGTGGTCAGTTTGAAAAAGACAGAAATTAAAGCCCAGCATTTTTTCCGTATTAATGGAAAAAATACAGTCAATCTAATTATTACAGCCTATAATTATGTCAATTCATTAGTCCTTGCCCAAAAAATTAAAACAAAAATTATTAAAATACAAAGTTCCCTGCCTTCTGGTTTTCATATTTTTTCGCAATACGACAGCACTAAAAACATACGCAAAGAGCTAAATAAAATATATCACCGTACAGCCTTTACTATATTGCTTTTGCTGCTTTTTGTCTTTCTGATTCGCTTGGAATGGCGCTATTTATTGATTATTCTGCTTTCGCTTATCAGTAATATTAGTCTCGCTTTTGTATTATATTACCTCTTCAATGTAGAAATTCAGTTGTATTCGCTCGCTGGAATTACCATTTCTCTGGGCTTTGCTATTGATAATAGTCTAATTATTTTTGAACATATTCGTAATCAGGGAAATAAGAAAATATTTGTAGCCATTCTTGCTTCCACACTGACTACCATCGGTGCTTTATCCGGAATTTATTTTTTACAAGATAAAATTCGACTCCAACTCATAGATTTTGCCTCGGTAATCATTATAAATCTCGTTATTTCTCTCTTTGTCGCTTATTTTTATGTGCCGGCACTTGTTCGTAAATTATATAAAAATAAGATCCTTAAAAAACATCGTAAAGCTTACTTTATTTTTATCCATCATCTTAATAAAATATATAATTTATTAATTAGAAGACAGATAAGGAGGCCTTGGATAACTATTCTATTTTTTGTTCTCCTTTTTGGCCTACCTGTTTTTAAATTGCCCAATTATATAAGCGGAGAAAATTGGTACACAGAACTTTATAACAATACAATAGGATCCGATTTTTATAATAATAATTTGCGCATTTATGTAAATAAAACATTAGGAGGCACGCTACGCCTATTCACTTACTATGTCTTTGATAATGATTTTTATGGCGAAAAACACGAGCAAAAACTAAATGTGGAGGCTCGCGCACCTTACGGAACAACTGTAGAGCAAATCAATACTGTTTTTAAACAATTGGAAAATTTTTTATCGCGATTTCCAGAAATAGATAAATTTATCACCCATATTCATTCGGCACAAAATGCGCAAATCGAAATTTTATTCAAGAAAAAAGCTCAAAAATCCATGTTTCCTTATCTTTTAAAAAATCAAATTGCTGCTTTTGCTTTCGATTTGGGAGCAATAGATTGGATAATTTATGGCTACGGAAAATCAATTTATACAGGAACAGGAGGAGCTTCTTTGCCTTCGTATATTGTTAGTCTAAAAGGCTATAATTACCAGCAGATACTCAAAGAGGCAGATACCCTATCGAAAATAATCCTACAACATCCTCGCGTGTCGAAAGTAGAGCGAACCAGTCCCTTTTCTTATCATGCTAAGGCAGAGGTTTTTAATATTAATTTCGACCGAAAAAAATTAGCTTACTACCACCAAAATATTCGACAGCAAGCTCTCTTATTACAAAGCTTATCGGCCGAAAGAAATTACGATTTTGCTATCTTTCGCCATAATCGCTACCAAAAAATTAAATTAGAACCCAAATTAAGCCATCATTTAGATTTTTGGCAGATTAAAAATAAAAATTTTGGTACAGATACTCACTTTCTACGCATAAAAAATGTTGCCAAAATCAAACGAAAAAAATTAATGTCTGAAATTTATCGTATTAATCAGGAGTTTGAAGTCTATTTACGTTACGACTACGTAGGAAGCACCAAATTTGGAGATAAATACCTGAAAAAAATCCTCAAAAAGGCCAAAAAAATCCTCCCTCTTGGCTATCATGCTCAGAAAAAAAAAGACAACTTCTGGTTTTATTCATGGGAAAAACCATCTAAACCCTATATACTTATCCTTCTTGTTGTTGCTATTATCTATTTTGTCACTTCGGTTTTGTTCGAATCCTTTAAACAACCCTTAGCTATCTTGCTGCTTATTCCTGTTTCCTTTATCGGTGTATTTCTTACCTTTTATCTTTTTGATCTCAACTTTGATATGGGAGGTTTTGCATCTTTTATTGTGCTCAGTGGTTTAACTGTAAACTCTGGAATTTATTTAATAAACGACTATAATCATTTTCGGCAAAATAAACCAGAAAAATACCATATTATTCATTATCTTAGAGCTTTTCGACATAAAATACAACCTATCGTGCTTACTATTGTTTCTACAGCCTTAGGAATGTTGCCCTTTATATGGGGCGGACAAAAAGAGAGTTTCTGGTTTACGCTGGCAGCAGGTACTATCGGCGGACTAATTTTCTCCATTGTAGGAATAATTTTAGCTTTGCCGGTGGCGCTTATTAAAAAATAAATATTGAGAATCTGGATTCAGGAATCGGGAATCCCAATTCCTGATTTTTTAATAAGCCTTGGCAAACAGAACTCTTTTTTTAGAAGGCTTGCCGGTGTAAATACATTTCCCGTCTTCCTCTTTTGCGTCCCAAGGAATACAGCGAATTGTTGCTTTGGTCTCTTCCTTTATTTTCTGCTCAGTTTCGGAGGTTCCGTCCCAGTGAGCCAGTATAAAACCGGTTTTGTTTTTCAAGACATCTTTAAATTCTTCCCACGTATCTACTTTGGTGGTATGCTCTGTGCGGAAACTTTGCGCTTTTTTATAAATATTCTCCTGAATATCGTTTAATAAAACCTGAATCCTGTCCGTTAAGCCGGCTTGCGGAGAATCCTCTTTTACTAAGGTATCGCGGCGAGCTATTTCTACCGTTCCATTCTCTATATCCCTAGGGCCAATGGCTATACGAACAGGTACGCCTTTTAACTCATAATCGGAAAATTTCCAGCCTGGTTTTTGGGTATCCCGGTCATCGTATTTAACCGAAATTCCCTTTTCTTCCAATTCTGCTTTCAGTTTGTTGGCATATTCCGAAATCTGCTCTAATTGTTCTATCTTTCGGTAAATTGGAACTATAACTACTTGTATGGGAGCTAATTTAGGAGGAAGAACTAAACCTTTATCATCCGAGTGCGCCATTATTAAAGCGCCCATTAAACGGGTGGAAACACCCCAGGAAGTAGCCCATACATAATCCTGCTTGCTTTCTTTGTTCGTGAATTTAACATCGAATGCTTTGGCAAAATTTTGTCCAAGAAAGTGGGAAGTTCCCGATTGTAAGGCTTTACCGTCTTGCATGAGTGCCTCTATGGTGAAAGTGTCTAAAGCACCTGCAAATCGCTCATTCTCAGATTTGTTTCCTATAACAACGGGTAGTGCCATCCAGTTCTGAGCAAAATCAGCATATACATGTATCATCTTTTGTGCTTCTTCAAGGGCTTCCTCTTTGGTGGCATGTGCCGTGTGGCCTTCCTGCCATAAAAATTCGGAAGTGCGTAAGAAAAAACGGGTTCGCATTTCCCAGCGTACTACATTGGCCCACTGGTTGACTAAAATAGGCAAGTCGCGGTATGATTGTATCCAGTTTTTATAGGTATTCCAAATAATAGTTTCGCTGGTAGGGCGAACGATTAATTCTTCCTCTAATTTTGCCGTAGGGTCGACCACTACACCTTTCCCATTCTCATCGTTCTTTAAGCGGTAGTGTGTTACAACAGCGCATTCTTTGGCAAAGCCCGCTACGTGGCTGGATTCTTTGCTGAAAAATGATTTGGGGATGAATAGCGGGAAATAAGCATTCTGATGCCCTGTCTTCTTGAACATTTGGTCTAAAACCGCTTGCATTTTTTCCCAGATAGCATAGCCATAGGGCTTTATTACCATACAGCCTCTTACTGCCGAATTCTCTGCTAAATTGGCTTTTACTACTAATTCATTATACCATTTGGAATAATCTTCTGCTCTACTTGTTAAAAACTTAGACATAAAATTGGATTGATTTTTGCTAACAACTTTTTTTTACTTAAACTTGTTGCAAAGAAAGTAAAATTTTTTGAATCTTTAACCAATATTAATAAGCTATTACCATGAAAAATTACAAGTTCTTTGTTTTTGTCCTTTTTATTGCTGTTCTTTTTTCGGCTTATTATACTTCAAAACAGGCCGTGATCTATGAAACTAGCACAAATGGTTCGTCTGTAATGAGACATGAAACATCTTCCTTGTCTGTTCCGATTTCCAATCAGGCAGAACTGCCTATGATGTGAAATACTACATCTAGAATGCAAAATAATACTTCTGAGCATCGGAGCTCAAATTATTCTGAAAATAATCAAAACAATAACTATAATCAGCCGGTAAATAATCCAAATGGTTTACATGGTTATAGAATTGTAAACCAAATAAATAGTAATACTTTATCTGGGAATAGAAGTGCTAGTCAAACAATAAATGCTCCTATCTCCGGTCATCGAAGTTCTACTTCTTATTCCTCATCTAACTCAACATCCGGTGGAAGGAGTACAAATCAGCACCGCTACGATATAATTGCATCTCGTGGGAGTAATTCTTCATCACGAAGTCCAGATAAAAAAACGAATACGAATACTTCAGGCAAACGTAATTCTCAGAAATCAGACAATAAAAATACGAATATGCAGCGTAAAGGTGCTCGCTAATCCCAGCGAGCATGGCGTGGCTTCTTTGCTCAATGCTTCGTTAAACTTTGGCAAAGTTCATATTGACAAAAACAAGAATTTTGAAAAAGTACATAAAATCAGCGATGATATACAGAAAGACAGATTTGTTTGGGGTAATTGGAATGATTTTTGCATGATTATTAGTAAATTAAACTTGTTGCAAAAGTGAAATTTTTAATGTTTAACTAAATTAAAGGAGCTTGCACCATGAAAAAGTTCAAATCAATGTTTTTAATTATGCTGTCAGTCGTGGCCCTTTCAGCCTGTACGACAACCAAGCGAACCGTTGCGTATGACGACGTTTATTATACCCCCGGCGAAAAAGAAATTACAAGTGTGAAAAAAACTAAACCTAAAGTAGAAACACTTAAATCGGAAAATTATGATAATGCCGAGAATGAAGATTACACCCAATCTAATTCCGATGGTGATTATAACTCAGGGGATGATCTGGATTATTCTTATCGCTTCCATCGTTTTCATCAGTCTCGTTTTTATTCTTTCTGGGACGACCCATATTATTCATCTTTCTCTTACAGTCCTTATTTGTCAGTTTATTATAGTTATTATTCGCCTTTTTGGTCAGTAGGCATCGGGTTTCCATACTACAATAATTATTGGAATGGGGGTTATTATTCCTATAATTCTTATGGTTATTCTAATGGTTATTACGATGGTTATTACGATGGGAGTAATGGCTATAATTATAATCCTTACGGAACGTACTATAATTCAGATTATAATAATAACTATTATCATAACGGTCGTTCCTACGTACACGGCCATAGATCTTCTACCGGTTCCAGCGTGGCTTATCGCGGTCGCAGCTCCCGGAATAGCTCCAGTTCGGTTGGTAATTCTAACGTAAAAAGAGGGAATGCCGTGAACAGAAACGAAACAGGCAGAACCAATACAGCCAGAGTGGACGGAAATCGAAATTCAACCGGACGTTCTTCATCAGTGCTTAGAGTTGATAATCATCAGATTGACCCTGCCAGAGGAAACAATTCTACCAGCAGACGGACATATACGAAGCCAAGTAACAGAAATACTAGTTATACCGGTCGTTCAAATTATAATATAGGTAGCCGTACGAACGGTACAAATTCTGGAAGAACGAATTCCTCTGTAAACCGGAGGACAAACAATTCTTCAAATCGTACAAGTAACTCAGCCGTAAAGAGCAGTTCTAATCGTAAAAGCGGAAGTAGTAGCACTTATCGTAGCTCTGGTTCTTCTGGCAGAACAAGCCCAGCAAGTTATCGTAGTTCCGGTTCTTCGCGCACAAATAACACTTCAGGTTCTCGTAGTTCAGGCAGCTCAAATCGGAGTAGTTCTTCTAGTTATAGAAGTTCTGGTTC
>CAYQXT010000090.1:0-11288 GCA_964421365.1 uncultured Bacteroidaceae bacterium | reverse complement strand
AACGTGTATATTAAATCAATTCATTTTTTACAAAGCAAAACGACTATTGTCGTAATCTTTATTATAGTCGCCCAAAAATTAGCTCTGTAAGCCTTTATTTAAGGGGATATTGACGATTTGTCAATATTTGGTTAAGGGGGCGATTTATTTTCACTCAGATTAAAAAAACTATCAAAAGGATTTTTTATAATGGTTAAATGAGTGTTGGATATATGAGTATAACGTACGGTTGTTTTTATGCTGTTGTGCCCCAATATTTCTTGTATTATTCGTATATCAGTTCCTTGTTCCAATAGATGAGTGGCATACGAATGGCGTAGCATATGTAAATGCACATTTCGGTTTATACCTGCCCTACGTGCCGAACGTTTTAGTATTTTTGCCATAGAAGTGAAACTATATTTTCCTCCACTCTCGCCTTCGAACAAATAATGTTTGGGTTTGTATTCTTTGTAATAGTTACGAAGCAATTGTAGTAAGTTTTCTGATAATGGAACAAAACGATCTTTTTTACCTTTGGCTCCGTTCAATTTAATAATTTTTCGGTGGCTATCAATATCTTTGATGGTCAGATTTTGGGCTTCGCTACGGCGCAGACCTGCCGAATATATCAGCGATAGCAAAGTTTTGTGTTTTAAATTAACGGTAAATTCAAGTATGTCTTTTACTTCTTGCAGGCTTAATACTTCGGGTAAATATTGTTTTCGTTTGGGGCGAACAAATATATTAGAGGGTGTAGGGCGCTTTAATACTTGACCAAAATAAAATTTGAGTGCATTTACAGCATTGTTTTGATGCGACTCTGTTTTAGAGGCAAATTGTTGTAAATATTGCTTTATATTTTCATTTTTGATTAGTTCGGGATGACGAAAATGAAAATATTTTAAAAAATTTAAAAATTCGCTTTTATAATTTTTTTTTGTCCCATCGCTAAAATTGGTTTGCAAAAATGCGTTTTCAATTTGTTTTTTGTAGATAATTGATAATTGATAATGCCCGGTAATTTGTACTATTTTTTGGCGGATTTTTTGTGAACTAATATTGTTATTTTGCTTGTTTTCAAATAAATATGTTTTGGGTTTGCATTGTAAATAATATTCACTTAATCGTTTTTTTACTAATTGGTGTAAATAGGGCTGGTTTTGTATTTTGTGCAATAGTTCTTTACTTTCGTTAAGTTTTAATTGACTTATTTTAGTAGCATTATAATTAAAATAATAGGCTAAAATGATCAATAATTTATCGCCTGTGGTTGTTATTTTTTGAAGGGTTTCTAATAATTCAGAAAAGTTTAATTGTGTGGGAATACGTTTTATATCTGCATTATACCCTAAGTTAAAATACATTTTTTTTCGACCTAAAATTTGTTCATAATAGAATTTTAGAGCCGATATAATTTGTTTTTTTGCGGCCTCAGAATAAGTATTATGTGCTATTTTGTATTTTACATACTCGTGAATTTCAGAATATTTATATTCATTTATTTCCTGATTGAAATTATCTATTAAAAATTGTTTGAAAAAAGAACTGTATATTTTTAAGGTATGATGGCTCAGTTTTCGTAATTTTATATGCTCTACATATATAAGATATATTTTTTGATTATAATTATGGATATTTTTCTCTATCTCTATTGTTTTAGTTGATTTATTATTGCTAACAAATTTAATTTTAGGGCTAAATTGCTTATTAAGCTGTTGTATATTAGTGTTTATCGGAAGATGCCATTTTTTGTGAGTTGCACTATATCGCCTGCCTTCAATTTGTTTTATAAATTGATTTATGGTATCAGAATATTGATAATCGAGAAATATTCTGTCTTGTCCACGGTGATGTGATAGGTATGTGGTAACTGTATCCAATTGTATTTTTATTTATATTACAATATATACAAATTATTTTAAATAAAAAAACTATTTTCTAAGACAATACAACGATAATTTATAATTTTAAGAACTTAAAAAATATTTTATTTTTTGAAAAAGCGAGATAAACACCTGATTGTAAATCACATACCTGTTATTTTTAGAGTAAAATTTATGTAACTATATTTAAAGCCAATAATCAACTGAATTTGTTTTCATTCAAAATTCAATTGATTGATAATAAGTAACAAAAGTTATTGAATAAAACTCAGGAAAAAGCATTTTATAATTTAAGAGTTCGGTCTAAAAAAATGCGATACCGGCACGGTATAATTATCAAAACTTGCAAAGTTTATTGTTTTTTAAATTTACGATTTTAAGCTAGACTCTTTTATTGATGAGCCTTTCTTTTGAGTTTCTTTTATCTCTGCCAGAGTTTTAGCAACTTTCTTTTTACCCCATTTAATAGTTTCAAATTTAAGGCTTTCGGTATCTAAAATAATACACTGAAAACGGCCTAAGGAACAAGAACCTGAATTTATATATATTTTCTTCGTATTTAGATAGTAGGTTTTGTGCTCTTCTAATTTATGCGTATGGCCAAAAACAATTAAATCATATTTTTGCAAAAGTTTCAAAGCATAGCTTAAATACTTGTAACTATCATATTTACGTGGTACTTGGTCAACTTTATCATTATATTTTACGGCCTGCATAAAAGTTTTTTCCACAAACTTCCAGTGCATTATTTTTTTCAGTATTTTAAATGATGATCGCCCGACATATCTGCCAATAGTCGTTCCGTTCAAAAAATCAGCAAGATGACCGTGTTCAAAATGTAATTTTTGGCCATAAGAGTTCTCTGTATCATAAGAAGCAAGGCTAGACAGAACAGAAATATCATGATTTCCCCGTATATAGATAAAATGCTCCTGCTTAAAATAATTTATGAGTTCCGGATTTGCCGCTTTAATATCCTGAAATGGATTTTGATAGAGGTCGTAAACATCTCCATTCAAAATTATCTTTTCAGCCTTATATTTTAATCTCACAAAATCTAAAATTTTCATAAAATCATCAGCCTCCCATTTAAAAGTATCAAATTGCTTCTTAGCGCCAATATGTAAGTCGGAAATAACACAAACTATCATCTTACTCTTCTAAAATTAATAAAAAAGACACAAGAAATTCAAAAAAAACAAACCATACAAAAATAAGAATTAAGAAATAAGAAGTAGCATATAATTCATTAATTCTCCGTTAAATATTCTTCTTGAAAAAAACAGGATTAAAAACAGCTTTTAAAATCAGTTAAAGAGACTAAAACTACTTTATAAACCAAAAAAATAGTATATTCGCAGCATGAGAGAAGCACCTTTTTATGGGTGTTTTTTCTTTTAAACAACTAATTAACAAATAAAAACGCTATTAGATATGAAAAAAAAATTAGCCGTTGTAGCGCTAGGTGGAAACGCCTTACTAAGAGGCAATCAGTTAGGCACAATCCAGGAACAAGAAAAGAATGCTGAAGAAACACTAGAAAATCTCATTTTTTTACTAAAAGATGGATTTGATTTAATCATAACGCATGGAAATGGCCCACAAGTAGGAAATATTTTAATGCGCAACGATGCCGGAGAACAAATTTATAATATTGCTCAGATGCCTTTAGACGTATGTGTTGCCGACTCGCAAGGCGGAATAGGATATATGTTGGAGCGCGTTTTACGAAATGTACTGAAAAAACATGGGATAGAGCGCAATGTGGTGAGTCTGATAACACCCGTAGAAGTGGATATTAACGACTCAGCATTTAAAAACCCGACCAAAAGGGTGGGGAAAATATACACAAAAAAAGAAGCCGATAAACTAAGCACCGAGAAAGGCTGGATTTTTAAAGAAGAAGTAAAAGACACGGCCAGTGGTTGGCGGCGAGTCGTTCCCTCCCCTACGCCAAAAAAGATTTTAAATTCTGATATTATTGATGCTATTGCCCGGCAGGGAAATATTGTTATAGCTGTTGGCGGCGGCGGTGTACCTGTATATTTTGACAAAGCAGGCAACATACAACCCGCAGAAGCCGTAATAGATAAAGACTCTGCTTCGGCTGTTCTGGGAGCCACAATTAAAGCCGATGAATTTTACATTCTCACAGACGTGCCTTATGTATTTCTGAATTACAAAAAAGAAAATCAGAAAATAAAAGAATTTTTAAATTATGCAGATACTATGGAGTATCTTAATGCAGGAATGTTTGGCGAAGGAAATATGTCTCCTAAAATAAGAGCCTGTCTTAATTTTGTGAAGAATGGTGGTAAAATGGCGGTTATAACAGAAGCAACTAAACTAAACGACAAAAAATATGGAACAAAAATCACTTTAGAATATGAAGATTAAATAAAAATTTGTATCCTTGTTTTTACTTTTAAATAAAATATTCAGTATTTTTTTATACCAGCAATTTTTTGCTCTTAGAAATTTACTTAAATTTGTAATCGAACTGAAATTTGTGGATAATGAATGTAATTAAAATTACCGGAAATAAGAAAATTCCAACGGTGAACTTTGATCATGAAAAAGGTCTGATTGAAATGAAAGGGCGTTCGATTGTAGAAAATGCTCCCGGTTTTTTTGAGCCCTTAATTGAGTGGTTAATAGAATATGAAAAAAACCCGAAAGAAGAGACAACGGTGAATATCCACATGGAATATTTTAATACCAGCTCCTCAAAATGGATTTTCACCATTGCTAAAAAACTAAAAGACATTTACGATAAAACAGGAAATGTAAATGTAAAATGGTGGTATGATGACGAAGACATTTTAGAATATATTGAAATTATTCAAAAGGTTACAAAACTCCCAATGGAACTTATTGCCATCGAACAAGAAGAATGATTTTATTTTTAAACTCTGACAGGGCTTTAATCCCTGTCAGAGTTAGCGGACTATTTTTCAGGCATTTTTTTTAATACATCAAGTAATAAATCCCAGAATTTTTTAACCGTCGGAATTTCCAAGCGTTCGGCCGGACTATGTGCTCCACGAATGGTAGGTCCGAAAGAAACCATATCTAATTTTGGAAACTTGGTAAGAAATAGTCCACATTCCAGACCAGCATGAATCGCTTTAACCTCTGGTTCATTATCAAAGAGTTTTTTGTAAGAATCCGCTGTTATTTTAAGGATCTCAGAATTCACATTAGGCTCCCAGCCCGGGTAATTTCCCTTATGCTCGTAATTTGCGCCGGCTAATTTGAATACGGCTGCAACCGTTTCAACTATATTTTCTTTGGCTGATTCCAGAGAACTTCGCTGACTTGTGGCTACTTCTATTTTATTTTCACCTAACATTTTTACGGAGGCTAAATTGGTAGAAGTTTCGACTAAGCCATCAATATCCTGGCTCATAGCAAAAACGCCATGAGGACAAGCATGAAGAGCCGTAAGCAAAGTATCCTTTGTTTTTGCATCCATTGCAAATTCAGGCATTTCCCAACTTTCCAAATCAATACGGATATTAGATTCCGTTTTGGTGTACTCGCTTTCGATATCCGCCCAAAAACGATTCATCGTTTGGCGCATAAGCTCTTTTTTGTGTGGATTGGAAATACTGACAACAGCATAAGCCTCACGAGCAATGGCATTCCGCAAATTTCCGCCATCTATTTCCGAAATTTGAATGCCACCATCTATTAAAGCATCCAATTTACGAAGCAAACGTACTAATATCTTAATCGCATTTCCCAGATTTTTATTAATATCATCTCCAGAATGACCTCCTTTTAGTCCACTAACAATAATTTTACCGGTATAACTCCCTTTTTTTACCCGTTCTTTGTCGTAGCTAAAAATAGCTTCCGTATCCATTCCTCCGGCGCAGCCCATAAATAATTCACCCTCATCTTCAGAATCTAAATTAAGAAGAATATTTCCCTTTAGAAATCCTTCATGGAGGTTTTCAGCACCAGTCATGCCTGTTTCCTCATCCATCGTAAAAAGACATTCAACATGTCCGTGTTCGATTGTATTTGAGGCCAGAACAGCTAATGCTGCTGCAACTCCAATACCATCATCAGCACCTAAAGTAGTTCCTTTAGTTTTCACCCAGTCGCCATCCACAAAAGCAGGGATAGGGTCTTTTTCAAAATTATGGTCTATATCGCTATTTTTTTCACAAACCATATCAATATGGCTTTGTAAAATAACCGTTTTACGATTTTCAAAGCCTTTTGTGGCCGCCTTACGAATAACCACATTTCCTACTTCGTCTGTTTCATAATCCAGATTATTTTTCCGGGCAAATCCCTCCAGATAGTTAATAATTTTTTCTTCTTTTCGTGAAGGGCGTGGAATTTGCAATATTTCATCAAAAAAATGAAACACCTCTTTGGGTTCTAATTCTTGTATTTTCATTTATCTATAATTTAAAAATCATTTTTTTCTAAGCGAAGAATCTCTGATGACTAACGCTGTTTTTAAAACCCGGGTTTCGGGAATATAATATTCATCATTACTCTCAATTCTGTTTAATAGAATACGGACAGCTATCTGTCCCATTTCAAAACCGTGCTGCTCCACGGTAGTTAACTGAGGTTCTGTCATCATAGAGATTAGTCCATTCGTAAATCCTACCACTGCAACATCCTCAGGAATTTTTAAACCACAATTTTTTACGCCGCGCATAGCACCAATTGCAGTAGCATCGTTTACCGCAAAAATTCCATCAAAATTAAGGTTTTGTTGTTTTACCAATCGCTCGATAGTTTCAGACGCACCTCCATAGGTATCGCACTGGACAATAAGACGCTCATCAAAAGGAATTTCATGATTTTTAAGTGCACGCTGATAACCCACTAAACGATTTTTTGTGATTAACAAATGAGGCGGCGAAGTTAAGTGGAGAATACGTTTGCAATCCTGTTCTATCAGATGAGTCACGGCCTGAAAAGCTCCACTGACATCGTCAACCACCACTTTATCAGTAACGACACTTTCTACAGCCCTATCAAAAAAGACAATCGGAATACCGTTTTTTTCTAAATTTCGTAAATGATCATAATTTTGGGTCATTTTAGAAACAGAAATAAGTACTCCATCTACCCTGCTGGCCATTAATGCCTGAGCATCTGCCAATTCACGTTCATAGGATTCATTAGACTGCGTAATCATCACCTTGTAGCCACTACTATAAGCCACATCACTTACCCCACTGATAACTGAAGAAAAAAAATGATGAACAATCTCTGGAATTATCAATCCAATGGTAAACGATTTACTGTGTTTCAAACTTAAAGCAATAGCATTTGGGCGATATTGCAATTGCTCGGCCAATTTCTTCACTTTTTCCTTTGTTTTTGAACTTATATCGGGATGATCTTTTAATGCCCTAGAGACGGTAGAAGGAGAGATTCCCAATGCTTTAGCGATGTCTTTTATAGTTACCTGATGCGATTTCATGCTCAAAAATATTTAAAAGTAAAGATATAACAAAAAAATAAAACAATCATGTTTTAAAACATTACTTTTGCAAACGTTTGCGAATTCGTTTTCGTTAAAAAGATGGTAAATAAGTGGTTTGAAATTATTTAATAAAGTATAAAAAAACTAATTTTGGGTTAAATAAATAATGCATAAAAAATATATGAAACTTTAATCTTTAAATTTATGAGACAATCTTATTTTTTAAAAATGCTTTTTGTGTTTACTATTTTGCTTGTAGCAAATAGTATCTTTGCACAAAACATGCAAGTAACCGGAAAGGTTACTGAGGCAGGAACAGATGTACCATTACCAGGAGCAACAGTTCAGGTAAAAGGAACGACTAATGGTACAGTTACGGATTTGGATGGCAATTTTATGATAAAAAGGCTTTCTTCAAGTGATACATTAAAAGTATCATTTATTGGATATTCTTCAGTATTTCTTGCTGTTGGAAATCAAACACATTTTGATGTAAAATTGCAAACAAGTAGTGAAACTCTTGAGGACGTAGTAATTATTGGTTATGGTACAGTAAAAAAATCAGATGCAACTGGTTCCGTTTCAGCTATTAACTCAAATGATTTTAACAAAGGAAATATCACTTCACCTCAGGATTTATTAGTAGGAAAAGCCGCAGGTGTTGTTATAACCACAGCAGGAGGAGCACCGGGCAGTGGCTCAACAATACGCATCAGGGGAGGTTCTTCTTTAAATGCATCCAACGATCCGTTAATTATTGTTGATGGAGTTCCAATTTCAAATAACACTATTTCAGGAAGCACAAACTTCCTTTCATTTATCAATCCTGAAGATATTGCAACATTCACGGTATTAAAAGATGCCTCAGCTACCGCTATTTATGGATCAAGGGCATCAAATGGTGTTATCATAATCACAACAAAAAAAGGAAAAGCAGGGAAACCTTTTTCTGTAAGTTACACAGGGAATGTATCTGTTGCTACACCTATTAACTATATTGATGTATATTCAGGAGATGAATTTAGAAATATCGCTTTTGAGAAAAAAAATTTATTTGATGCAACAACATACGATAAATTAGGGACAGAAAATACTGACTGGCAAAAAGAAATTTTCCGTACATCCATTTCTCACAATCATAATGTAAGCATGACTGGCTCGGTAAAAGAATTATTACCTTATAGAGTTTCAATCGGATATAACGATCAAAATGGTATTTTAAAAAATACCGACATGCAGAGATTTACAGGCTCACTTAATTTGAATCCTTCCTTTTTAAACAATACATTAAAAGTGGATGCAAATGCAAAAGTAATGAGCAGCAAAAATAATTTTGGTGATGTAGGCGCTATAAGCTCAGCAATATCAATGGATCCAACCCAAGCGATAAAAGATGGGAATACTAATTCAGATGGATATTTCCAGTGGAGTAATTATGGAGCTAATTTAGGAACAGCCAACCCTGTTGAGCAACTAATGGCTGCAAATAACCGAGCTGACGTGAATCGTTTTATTGGGAACATTCAACTAAACTATGCTCTTCCCTTTTTACCTGCGTTAAAAGCAAACTTAAATTTAGCCACTGATTATTCAAAAAGTGAAGGATACAATAATAGACCAACAACTTCACCTTCTGTATTAATCAGTCCTCTTTCATGGGGACGATTAAGTGATTATGCAGGAACAAATAAAAATAATTTATTAGATTTTTATTTGAACTATTCTAAAAATCTTTACAAAATAAAAAGTAAAGTTGATTTCACTGCAGGTTATTCATGGCAACATTTTGAACGCGAAGGCAATAGCTATTCACGCGGAATCGTTGATGACACCCATGCCTATCAAAAATCAGATAGTTCTTCTTTTATAACAGAAAATTACTTAGTTTCTTTCTTCGGAAGAATGAATTATAGTTTAATGGACAAGTACCTATTAACGGCAACTATCAGAGATGATGGTTCTTCTCGTTTTGCCAAAGGAAATCAATGGGGATTATTTCCTTCTGCCGCATTTGCTTGGAAAATAAAAGAAGAATCTTTCTTAAAAGATGTTAGTGCTGTTTCTGAATTAAAATTAAGAATTGGTTGGGGTATCACTGGTCAGCAAGACATAGGAAATAATTATCCAGCTCAGGCTAAATATAGATCTTCTTCAGAAGGATCCTATTATATGATTGGAGGAGAATTCATTCCGACATTAAGACCAGATGCTTACGATCCAAACATTAAATGGGAACAAACAACAACCCAGAATATCGGATTAGATTATGGTTTCTTAAATGGAAGACTTAACGGTTCTGTTGATTATTATAAACGAGTTACCGACAACCTGTTAAACACAGTTACGATACCTAGTGGCAGCAACTTCTCTAATACCTTACTTACGAATGTTGGTAGTCTAGAAAATCAAGGTTTTGAAGCAGCTCTTAATTTAATTCCTGTTTCTACAGAAGATATGTCTTTAGAGTTTGGTGTTAACTTCACCTATAATAAAAATAAAATCACTAAATTACTAATGACTGATGATCCTAATTATATAGGGATATTATATGGTGATGCATTTACCGGACAGAAACAAGTTACAAGAGTAGGCGACCCTGCATATTCATTTTTTGTAAACAAACAAGTATATGATGTAAACGGCAATCCTATTGAAGGAATGTATGTTGATTTATCAGGTGAAGGTGGAACTGTAAACGGGAATAATGCGGACAAATATATTTACCACAATCCGGCTCCTGATTATTTATTAGGATTTTCTTTCCGCTTTAGTTATAAAGATTTTGATTTATCTGCATCAGCCAGAGCAAATATCGGAAATTACGTTTATAACCAAGTAGCGGCAAGTGCCTCTTACGACCAAATGCAACAAATCGGTTATTGGAAAAACATGCCTAAATATCTTGATAATACCCAATTCGTTAAAAGACAGTTTACCAGTGACTATTTTGTTGAAAATGCATCATTCCTTAAACTTGACAACTTAAGTGCAGGATATAATATTAAGCATATAAAAGGTGCAGTAAGTGCAAGAATTAGCTTTACAGCCCAAAATTTATTTATAATCACTAAATATAAAGGTTTAGACCCAGAAGTGAATGGTGGTGTAGATAATAATTTTTATCCAAGACCCAGAACCTTCATGTTCGGAATTAGCTTAAGTTATTAATTAGAATAAAAAAAATAGAGATGAAAAAATATATAATTGTAACAGGTATTCTTCTTTCAGTAATCATGCTGCCATCATGTGTGAAAGATTTGGATATTAAACCTAAAGATCCGAATACCATCTTAGCAGGAAACTTAAATGATGATCCAGCTAATTTAAAAGAAGTACTGGCAAAAATCTATGCTAGTTTTAATCTCCCAGGTCAGGGAGCCAATGGCGGAGACGATATTGCTGCCTCAGATGGAAACTTTTTTACAACCATGAGAGCTTTATGGAATTTACAGGAAATCACCACAGATGAAGCAATTTGTGCATGGGGTGACGTTGGAATTGCAGATTTGAACACACAAACATGGAGTCCCCAAAATCCTTTTTTAACAGCTGTATATCAAAGACTAAGCCTAAGTATTACTTACGCAAATAGTTTCATTGCCTATACCAATGAAAGCACCGACCCCACGGTTATGCGCTATAATGCTGAAGCCAGATATTTAAGAGCATTGGCCTATTCCTGGGATATTGACCTTTTTGGAAATCCACCCTTCACTACAGAAAAAGACGGTGTTGGTAAATATTATCCAAAACAAATCCAAAGAGCTGATCTATTCAATTATATCGTTACAGAATTAAAGGATATTGAAAATAAATTAGGTGAACCTAAATTTTCTTATCCGGAAGCAGATAAAGGGGCTTGCTGGATGTTACAAGCGAGAATGTACCTGAATGCAAAAGTATATACCGGAACTGCTAAATGGGATAGCTGTAAAATGTATTGCGATAAAGTAATCAATAGC
>CAYQXT010000089.1:0-11302 GCA_964421365.1 uncultured Bacteroidaceae bacterium | reverse complement strand
AAGCCCTTATACTAATACTCATCTGTTTTGCAAAATAAATATAAAAATTTGCTAATTGACCTTTCCAACGTGGCTACAGCCACTTGGAAAGGTTTAGGCCAAGCTTAAAATAACATTGATCGGCACGTATTAAGACAAATTATTTATATCAATACTACGATAAATTTTTGCAATTATTTCATTAACAACAATTCTATATATTTATTCCTATCAAAATAAGCCTTTTAATTTTAGCTTATTAATTTTTTTTGATATAAAAATATGGAAAATCTACCAAACTATTAATATTTAACAATTAGATAAATAATTTCTTCAGCTTAGCCGAAAATACCAGAAAGTTTATAAATTTGCTGCGGTTTATTTCAACTCAAAAATAATAAAAAATTAACTATATGAATATATGGCACAGTACAAAAGTCAGCAATAAACATAGAAAATTTTGGAAGGATTTTCACTATGTGCACTCAAAATAACTTTTTAGCCTATAAAATCTATGTCTTCTAGTGTGTCTATGTGGTTTTTCATAAAAAAATCGAAAATAATCAAATAATCAAATAATGAAAAAATCGAAAAATCTTTCTACAGCACTTATATTGTTCCTCATACTTATATTTTTAGACCAACTGTTGAAAATCTGGGTAAAAACACACATGCTTATAGGCGAACGTACCTTAATTTTTCCGCACTGGTTTTATATTTATTTCACCGAAAATCCGGGCATGGCCTTTGGAATGACTTTTGGTGGCGATACCGGCAAACTTCTTCTCAGCTTATTTCGGCTACTGGCAGTACTTATAATGTCTTGGTACTTGGTAAAATTAGACCGTAAAGGCGCTAAAACAGGCCTGATTTTATCTTTTACGCTGATTATTGCCGGTGCCTTTGGAAATATTATAGACAGTGCTTTCTACGGGATGATTTTTAACGACAGTTATCATCAAATTGCACAAGCTTTTCCTGCCGGTGGTGGTTATGCCAGTTTTCTTCACGGCAGAGTAGTAGATATGCTATATTTCCCACTCATAGACGGTAATTATCCCAACTGGATTCCCTATTTGGGTGGACAGCGTTTTCTGTTTTTCAGTCCTATTTTTAATATGGCCGATTCTTATATAACCATTGGTGTTGCCATTATTCTTATTTTCCAGCGTAAGTTATTTTCCGAACTACTAAACGATGAGAAAAAACCAGAAAATGTAGAAGTATAATTATTCTGATTGCTTTTTTGTTGGAAATTCATTAATTATGGACAACTTTATTAAATTATAAAATTATAATGTATTGTTATATTGTGGTTATAAATTGTTACAGCTATTTATAATTTCATAACTTTATTACTAGTATATAACCATTTATTTCACACCATATTAGAAAATAATCATATAATCCCAACAACAAAAAACCTCGTCAGAAATTTGTAATTAGTCATTCATAATTTGTAATTAACTAAACTTTCTGCAATTACAAAATCTTCGGGATAAGTTATTTTCAGGTTTATACGTTCGCCTTCGATAAGATGAATAGGAATACCGGCAGCCTCTACCACCGAAGCATCATCTGTAAACTTTTTGTTAAAATTTTGCTGATAAGCCTTTGTAAGCTGCTTACTTTCAAAAATCTGAGGGGTCTGAATGAGGCGATAATTACTTCTGTCAATGGCTGTATTCTTTAATTCAGAGACCTTTCGCAGCGAATCGTGTAGTAAAATAGCCGGAATAGCATTTCCTTGTTTTTGTGCTTCTTCAAAAGTCCTTTTTATTAATTTTACACTCACTAAAGGACGCACAGCGTCATGCACGGCTATGTAGTTAGAAAAAACCTGTTTCAAGGTATTTCGTACACTCTGAAAACGATTCTCTCCGCCCTGGACGGTGATTATCTCATTCTGACCCAGAAATTCTTTTTGGATAGCTTTAAATTCCACCATAGCAAAATCAGGTAAAGCCACATAAATTTTAATTGTCTTATCAAAATCCCTAAATTTTTCGATAGTATGAACAATCACCGGCTTTTGATTAAGCAAAGCAAATTGCTTCAATTGTTTCGTTCCTGTTCTTCTACCTCTTCCTCCGGCCGGAATAATCACAGAAAAATCATCACTAGTCATCTCCATATAAATTTAGTATCAAAAAATAGAGGCGAAAAAAATACAAAGATAAGCCTATTGTATCGTGTACCATTGAATATTTTCAATTCTTTGTAAGAAAACGCAAATCTTAATTCTTTTTGTATCTTTATCAAAAAAACAATGGGAAAAATAAGCAAAAAACTCATTTTAGTATACTCATCTTTACTTCCAACCCTTTTTTTAGGTATTTTTTTAATTAATTTTATTCTATTTAGAAATACCGAACAACAAAGAATAACTGTATTTATATTTTTTGCCATATCCTTTGTGATTTTTTATGCTTTGGGTGTGATAAGCCTATACCTTTTTAGTAGAGGTATAGACAAAAAATTAACTAATTATAAAAATTTATCTGACCCAGAGTTAAAACGATTAGTCCAAAAAGTATTTAAACTCCCTCTCTTCAGTGTTATTCATTTCACCCTATTTTATATTGCTAATATTTCGATAATTGTATATTCCGGCTTTTATTCCGGAGCCAGCTTTTTTACTAATATTTCCTATTTCTTCGTTATTCTGGCTGCATTGCTTGTTATTCCAAGCATTTCCCTATATTTTACCGGCTATCTTTTACGAAACATTTCAAATGAACTGAGCAAGGAACTTCAATTCAGGAAATTGACAATTAAAAGTTTACGTTTATCTATTAGAAACAAAATGTTATTTGCTTTTCTTGCCTCTATTATTGGGATGACAATTTTTACCTTAGACGTTATGTATTATTATACAGCGTACAAAACTGCCGATACAAAGCTCGAAGAATTTAATCATTTTCAGCACTATTTAAAACAAACACACCCAGTTTTCAGGAAGGATTCTGCCGATTTTAAACAAATGGCTGCTCTTGCTACCCGTTTAGCCAAGACTTTAGATGCGACTATTATTGTTATGGACAAAGAAGGGAAAAAACTTTTTCAAACTAAAAAAATTAATTTCTGGAATCCAGTATTTAAAACAAAATTAAAAAAAGATTTAATAGCCAGAAAAACAGGCGGTTTTTACGAAAACTATTTTAATAATTGCATTGCTTTTATGCCAATTAATCATCAATATAATTTATTATTC
This sequence comes from uncultured Bacteroidaceae bacterium, assembly GCA_964421365.1. Lineage (GTDB taxonomy): Bacteria > Bacteroidota > Bacteroidia > Bacteroidales > DYOH01 > CAYQXT01. Next base: position 8,109 of record CAYQXT010000089.1, on the reverse strand, counting down.
GTAACAAATATTCAACATATTACTACCCAATTAAGAGATTTCTTTGTGTGGGCTTTCATACTAATTATAATCGGTTTTTCAATTTCTTTTACTTTGGTTCTGCTAAATAATGTTTGGTTTTATCATTCAATAAAAAATCTTAAAATATTATTGACTACAATTGTGGCTTCGGATAAAGGAAATACACTATCTAGTCAGGCTAATCAAAAACTAAGTGAGTGAGTTACTTATTCAGGTAAAAAATAGCTTAGCTGCCATTGGTGAAATTGCAGTGGCCAATAAAGAGCAGCTCAATAATATAAGCGGTGTAAACAATGCCCTGTTTCAATTCAGTAATTCAATCAGCCAGAACTCAACTTCCTCAGAGGAAATGGCCACTTCTGCTAAAGAATTGGCTGCACAAGCCGAAATGCTCAAAACAATGACTGCTTCTTTTATTTCAAATAGAGAAAAAGACAAAACTCCAACAACAGAGCTTGTTACTATTGGAAAAGAAGTTGATGGAAAAGAAATATTATCAGAAAAGTCAGATATCGTAGTGGAAGAATCAACTCCTAAAAAAATTATTTCACCTCAAAAATTAAATCCTTTTATTAACCTGAATGATGATGACATTGATAAAGAATTTGATAAATATTAATATCTCGGAGCACATAACAAGTGTCAAAGAGTGTCATTTTTGTCATAATAATATAGCAAATCAGTGTAAAACGGATGGCTGAACAAAGCTAGCCATAATTGGTAAATTTTTAACAATAGCTGAGTTCGGTCTAAAAACCGGTAAGACGGATAGATTTATTAAAACTGTAAAAATAAACAACTCACTTACAATTGATTAATGAAGCCGGCCGGCCTATTTCGATGCAAATTCACCTTTTTTATACTGGACTTATAAAAAAGTTAGAAAAGCAATTATTTATCTTTTTTTCCAGATAGTACGAGCAGTTACGCATACTTTATTCGTTGTTAGATCGAAAACCGTATGTAAAAATTCTCTATCCATTTCTACTATTTTGGTATAAATAATTAGTTGATCACCATAATTCGCTTCATGCTGAAAGCGACCATCTATTTGGAATAAGAAATTCTCTTTCATTACTTTATTGGGAATAACTTCTATTAACCACTGAAAATAGCGAATATTATTAACGTGTTTATTGGCATCAATATCAAATTTCTTGACTTTTATCACGTCCATAAACTCGCCATCGCTAAGAACCGGAAGTTTTTCGGCCAAATTAAAATCAACCGACACTTCAGGATTTATTCCCCAGATATCTTTAAATTTATCGGGAATAGCTACCGGCCTACGTTTTTCAATGTCAAAAAAGAGCCATAATCCCTTTGATCGACCGATAATTTGCCCAGATTTGTCATAAATATAATTTTCTCTTATCCCACGAATGGACTTAAATTGCGACATCCAGGTGCGTATAACTATTTCTTCTTTATATTTCGGATAACGCTCGAACTGCATCACACCAGAAAGCAAAACCCAGCCGAGATTTTTTCGATATAAGTCTATAATGTTCTCGTTTACAGGAAAATGATGATCTCCGGCTGTTTCCTGCAATAACCGAAGCATAGTCATTGGTAGTGCTTCTTCGTATTGCGAAAGATCGTAAAAGTCTATGATAAAATTGCTTTCAAAATAATTTTTGTCTTGCATGGTCTATTTTTTTTGATTTATTAAATCTTGGGTGTTAAATATATACCCATCTTACACAGACATACAAAAACAAAAATATCATTTTTTTGAGAGAAAACCTACTTTCTCAATAAAAGTTATGCATGTTTAACAAAATAAGTAGTAATTAACTAAGCCGGTGCACTACCGCCATCATTAAAATATTTTTTCTTAAAATAATCATCGTAAGTATCAGCATAATTCCCTATACGATTGAATGTTGAAACAATTTCTGAATCGTCTAAGCCATCAAATTCACGAAGTGCTTTTACAAAAATACCTTCTCTGTATTTCGTAAAGCCAACACCGTATAGTTTATAATTGATATCGAGTACTTCTTCGTAAAATTCCAGTTTACGATTTTGCGAAAATAATTACTCTTCACTTTCAAAAAAAACTTTATAATAGTTCATTTTTCGTCTTTCGTCAAAGCCTTTTTCTATACGTCTCTGGTCGCCATGAATGTAGATATGGAAATTCTTATCTAATTTTAAGACACTTTTAAATTTGCGCTTATTCTTCTTTACAGCCTCATCAGAAATTTTAAATTCAGGCTCCATTTGTATTTCATGTTGTTCTTCAAATAATTGCTTATATTCGTTAAATGCATCAACAATTTCCGGTTTTCTAATCACTTCACTACTAAACTCTTCTATATTAAAAGCCTCTTTTTCAGAGAAATAATCGGCCGATTTATTCAGCATATCTATTTGCTCTGTTCGTTCGATATTATTGTCTTTATTATATACCTGTTCTACAAATCCCTTGCACATATCTAGATAGCTCTGTGTCTGGTAAAATTCATCATTGCGCTGATGTACGTATAAAAAGTTTTCGCGCCAGTATTGAGCTTCAATTTTATTTACCTTATCCACCAGTCCAATTTTATAGCCAAAATCTTCTTCTGTATTGAAAATTAAGGCACCTTTATCCAATTTGTGTATGTCAATGCCTTCTTGTGCCTGAATACCAAAACCATCATTTTCGGCCTGAATTTTAATGAAAGTATTTTTATTTTCGGCTTTAAACAAACCTATGGCATCGCATAATTCATCATCTACTACACAATTTCTAAAATAAACCATAAAAAAGTCGCCGGAAAGGATTTGCGAGTGCTGTGTTTGTTCAAAAAGATACTGGGCGAGTTGTGTGGAGGCCTGAAAAAACTTTTCCGGTGCGGCAAAAACCTCTTTTATCTTTTTATACACCAAATTAGGAACTTCGCCTTCAATGGTAAAATTAAAGTAGGCTTCGCTCTTAAAAGCTGTTAGAAACCAAGTCTTAAGAATTTCTTTTATGTCGTTAGAAACTTGTAGATTTCCTTTCGATAATTGCAAATTTTCTTCACGTATTTTGTTTCCCACTTTATGCAGGGATATATTTTGTATTTCAGTATCGTTGAATAGTAACATCTTGTCAATTTTTTGACAAAGATAATTTATTAATCATTAATTAGCAATTTCATAACGTTGTTAAGCTATGAACAAGATAGAAATACAGATTTATCTGATTACACAGATTTTATTTATTTACTTAATATTTCAACTAATTGTTCGACAGGTTCTTCTCCCGGTCACTTGCCTTCAACAGATGATAAATCAAAAGTATAATTCTCATCCATTTTATCAATATCAATCACGGGTTCAGTAAGAAGTTCTTGTATTTTTTATTTTTTACCAAATTTATGAAAAAAACACTCTTTTTGTAAAAATACTGATATATAGACAAAAAAACACATTTATTTATCTTTGTAAGAAAGTAAGGACACTACTAAAAATCAGCAAAAATGAAGACTATAAAATATTTATTCACCAATTTAAAAAAAACGGAAGCAGAATATAAACTTTACCAAAACTTTTAACAAGTAAAAATAGAGTATTACTACAAAATAATGATATAGAGGATTTTATCGGCTACTTAAATACCCGTTTTGCTAATGGAAAAAAGCAAATGAACGGTAATCCTATGGTAAATTACCATCTAAAAAGCATGAATAAAGCTTTGCGCATCGTTCAGAACGAAGCAGAGAGCAAAAAAACTGAATTTTCGGCATGAACAAACAAAATTCAAACCAAAGAAATAAAAGCTACCGAGCTTGTTATAGCCCTTGACTTAAGTCCGGCAACAGAAGAAATAGCCTTTAATTACATCAAAAAATAGTTTATTAACGATTACAGTCCAAAAATAATGAATAAATACATGAATTATATTTATGCCAAAATCTATGTAGAAAAATAAAATTTGACAATAAACTCAAGGCTTGTAGCTCGAAAGAGGCTACAAAGTCCCGTAGCATAACGCAAATTTCTATGCAAAATCCTTGCTATACTCACTCTTCATTTTTTATTCTTCACTTATCTTGTTTCCTCTTAGCTTCAATGCTCAGAGTAGCATGCGGTACAGCTCGTAAACGCTCTTTAGAAATCAGCTTGCCGGTTTCACGACAAATTCCATAAGTTTTGTTTTCTATGCGTACCAAGGCCGCTTTTAGGTGCTGTATAAACTTTATCTGACGGCTGGCCAAACGACTTATTTCTTCGCGCGATAATACCATGGCACCTTCTTCTAGAACCTTAAAAGTGGGCGAAGTATCATCGGTCGAATTATTGTCCTTGTTCATTAAAGTATTCCGTAAAATGTCGTAATCTTCCTGTGCTTTAGCAAGTTTCTCGTTTATTAGAACTTTAAATTCGGCTAATTCTTCATCCCTATAACGTGTTTTCTCTTCTGACATCTTTCTGCGTTTTTAAATGGTTTACAAAAATCCGGTGCACTAAATTATTAGCTCACCGGATTTAAATTAATTTACTTATCTAATTTAATATGTGTACTTACATCTTCGTCAATTTCTACCCTTTCGGCGAGTGTATCCTCTAATCCAAACTTGTCTACCAGATCTATTTTGCTTGCCAATGTCTGTTTGGCTATATAGTCTTTAAAATTTTCGATTGCTTGATTTATCTTATCGTGTTTCTGTATTTGCAGTTTAATCTTATCGGTAACATTTAAACCCGATTTTTTACGCAAATTCTGTATCCGATTAACAAATTCACGAGCAATTCCTTCCTGGCGTAAATCTTCGCTCACATTAACATCTAAGGCAACGGTGAGCTTACCATCATTGGCAGCCAACCAACCCGGAATATCTTCCGAAGTGATTTCAGCTTCTTCTAAGCTTAGCTCTACCTGCTCGCCGTTCAGAGCAAAAGTATATTTGCCATCTTGTTCAAATTTAGCAATATCGGCTTGATCTAATTTACCAAATTCAGCCACAATGGTTTTCATCATTTTCCCAAATTTCTTACCCAAAAGTTTAAAATTAGGTTTGATTTTCTTGGTTAAAATGCCCGAAGTATCACTGATAAATTCTATATCTTTGATATTAACCTCGCTTAAAATAATATCTTTTACCGACTCTATTTGATCAATTAATTTAGCATCCAATGCCGGTATCATAATTTTACTTAAGGGTTGACGAACTTTCAGGCTTACTTTTCGGCGCAAGCCCAAAATCATAGACGAAATACGTTGAGCCAAATCCATACGCTCTTCCAACTCTTTATCCACCAAATCTTTGTTTGTTTTAGGAAAATCTGCAAGATGCACCGAATCGGCTGTTTCTATACCGGTGGCAGCAGTCAAATCATTGAACAATTTATCCATATAAAAAGGAGAAATCGGCGCAGAAAGTTTGGCTACGGTCATCAAACAGGTATATAGCGTCTGATAAGCCGAAATCTTTGTTTCATCGTATTCTTCACCCCAGAAACGCTTGCGATTGAGACGTACATACCAGTTGCTCAAATTGTCCATTACAAAGGCCTGAATAGCACGACCTGTTTTTGTGGGTTCGTAATCCTCATAATAACCTGTAACTTCGTCTATTAATGTATTTAATAGACTAATAATCCAGCGGTCTATTTCCGGGCGTTTTTCAAGCGGAATTTCCGCTTCGCTGTATGTGAATTTATCAATATTAGCATACAAAGAAAAAAACGAATAAGTATTATAAAGTGTGCCAAAGAATTTGCGGCGCACTTCGTCCACTCCATGACTATCAAATTTAAGGCTATCCCATGGCGAAGCATTGGTAACCATATACCAACGCAAAGGGTCGGAACCATATTTTTCTATCACCCCAAAAGGTTCTACGGCATTCCCCAAACGTTTGGACATTTTTTGGCCCTTGGCATCAAGTACCAAACCATTGGAAATAATGTTTTTAAAAGCTACCGAATCGAATAGCATGGTGGATATGGCATGTAAGGTATAGAACCAGCCCCGCGTTTGGTCAACGCCTTCGGCTATAAAATCGGCCGGAAAATAACTTGAAAATTTATCTCTATTTTCAAAAGGATAATGCAATTGGGCATAAGGCATAGCACCACTGTCAAACCAAACATCAATCAACTCGGGTTCGCGATACATCGCTTGTCCAGAAGCAGAAAGCAAAACAATTTTATCCACAAAAGGTTTGTGCAAATCAAATTTATCATAATTTTCTTTAGAATTATCGCCTACCACAAAGTCTTTTAGAGGATTTTCATCCATTAAACCGGCATCCAGTGCTTTTTGAGCTTCGTTTTTGAGTTCTTCAGCCGAACCAATACAAATTTCTTCTTTTCCGTCTTTGGTGCGCCATACCGGAAGCGGTGTTCCCCAGAAACGCGAACGCGACAAGTTCCAGTCCACCAGATTTTCCAACCATTTGCCAAAACGACCGCTACCAGTAGATTTAGGTTTCCAGTTTATGGTTTTGTTGAGTTCCATCATACGCTCTTTATAGGCAGTTGTGCGAATAAACCACGAATCCAGAGGATAATAAAGCACCGGCTTATCAGTACGCCAGCAATGCGGATAGGAGTGTTCGTATTTTTCTATGCGAAAGGCTCTTCCCTCTTGTTTTAGCTTAACGGCAATTTCTACGTCCACGCTTTCGGCATTTTCGGGCAAACTGTCATCGTAAGCATTTTTTACATATTTACCGCTAAATTCGCCTACTCCGTCAACAAAACAGCCAGTTTTGTCCACTAAGGTAAGTGAAGCTATCCCGTTTTGTTGGCAAACGCGGAAGTCATCAGCTCCAAAACTTGGGGCGGTGTGTACAATTCCGGCACCGTCTTCGGTGGTAACAAAATCGCCCGGAATAACCTTAAAAGCATCGCCATCTTTGGGCTGCTGATAAGGTAATAATTGTTCGTAGCTGATACCAACAATATCCGTCCCTTTGAATTCTGCAACTACTTTAAAAGGTATTTTTTTGTCGCCTTTTTTGTAATCATCAAAAGATAATTCGGCATTTTTAGGCGGGAAATACTCGTCCATACGGGCTTTTGCCAAAACAGCCGTCAAAGACTCGCCTGTATAAGGATTAAAACTACGAATCGCCACATAATCAATCTTCGGATTAATGGTTAATGCCGTGTTAGATAACAAAGTCCAAGGTGTAGTTGTCCAAGCCATAAAATACACATCGGTATCGCTTGCTTTAAACAAAAAGGCTGATTTTTCGTCCATCTTAACCTTAAAAAGAGCTACTATTGTGGTATCTTTCACATCTTTGTAACATCCGGGTAGGTTCAACTCATGCGAACTTAAACCGGTTCCTGCAGCCGGCGAATAGGGCTGAATACTGTATCCTTTATATAATAATTTTTTATTGTAAAGCTGTTTTAATAGCCACCAAAGAGTCTCAATATATTTATTATCGTAGGTGATATACGGATTGTCCATATCTACCCAGTAGCCCATCTTTGCAGTAATATCCGACCAAATATCGGTATATTTCATCACTTCGCTACGACAGGTTTTGTTGTATTCTTCTACGGATATTTTTTTGCCAATGTCGTCTTTAGTAATTCCCAGCGTTTTTTCCACGCCCAATTCTACCGGCAAACCATGCGTATCCCAACCAGCTTTACGCTCAACCAAAAAGCCCTGCTGAGTTTTATACCGACAAAAAATATCTTTGATAGTTCGTGCCATAACATGATGAATGCCCGGAAGTCCGTTGGCTGAAGGAGGTCCTTCGTAAAACACAAAAGCCGGATGACCTTTACGTGTTTCCATACTTTTGTGGAAAGTGTCTTTCTCCTGCCACTCTTTAAGTACCTCTTTGTTCACTTGCGAGAGGTTCATCTCTTTATACTCAGGAAATTTACTATTCATTTATCCGCAATTTTTAAAATTGTGCAAATATACTTTTTAGCTTACTATTTTCAAATATTATTTTATATTTTAAAAATTGAGATTTGGAATTCAAAATTCAGAAATTGAAAATTGAAATAATTCCCATAATTGAAATTATGGACTAACGATAAGGGTCGTCCTACGGACTTGCGAAAAACATCAAAAAATGTGTTTTTAAAAGCCCGACAGGGCGACCTCTTGTTAAACCATAGCGGAAGCTATGGTATTAAAAA
>CAYQXT010000088.1:0-11340 GCA_964421365.1 uncultured Bacteroidaceae bacterium | reverse complement strand
TTCTCTTTTCGGGCTAAGTTTTCGGGAGAATTGTTTGGGCGTAATAGAGAAGAGAAAATTTAAAAACTAACGAAAATGAATTCTATAGAAATAGTAAAAAAAGCAAAAAACGAAAATTTATTATTAACTCAAACTGATTTTTTTACCAATGGATTATCTGCAGAAGAATTAAATGAAATTAGAGGAGGAAATGTTCCTGTTGAGTGTTCGGAAGGATACAAATCTACTTATAGACATGGACATGAAGAAATTAAATGTAATTGTGGTTATAAATTTTGAAGAAAATAAACCCACTTGGTTTATGGACGAAATAACAACAGAAAATTTATTTCGATTTATTAAAAGTTTTGGTAATCTTCCTGTTGATATAACGTGGTTCGGTGGTGAACCTTTATTGAATTTCAAAAAAATAGTAGAAATTTCGAATCATTTAATTAGAGAAAATATTGAGTTTTCTTCCTCAATTTTAACTAATGGATACTTGTTGTCTAAAAGCAAAATAGATAAATTAAAAGAGTTAAAAATTACAAATGTACAAGTTACCCTAGATGGAAGTAGAGAGGTACATAATGCTCACAGACCTCATAAAAAGGGATATAAAACATTTGATAAAATTATAGACAATTTAGATTACCTTTTGCCTTACAGTATCGAAAACAATATTGAAGTGAATATTCCTATAACTATTGATACAAAAAATAAAGAAGACTTTATTAATATTTATACATTTCTGAAAGAAAGATATTTTGATGCTTATACAAAAAAAGTATTGAGAATTTCCATAAATTTTGTCCATTCTCGCGACGATAAGCCCACTTGTAAGATAAGTGAAGATGACAAAGTAGCCTTCTATACCGAGCTTGCAGACAATGAACTAATTGATAAGGAATTTATTAAAAAATTTCTAATTCCGGGAAAAAATGCTGCAAGTTGTATGATGCGCAAAGTAAATAGTTTCGGTATTGGTCCCAAAGGCTATATTTATAAATGTTTGGAAGATTTTTCCAATCCGGCGAAGGCAATAGGAAACATTAATGATAAAACATTAGATTTTGATAAACTGGCAAAATTTACAATTGGCTCAGATGTTTTTGACGACGAAATATGTTTGGAATGCGAAATGTTACCAATATGCACAGGAGGTTGTCCATACGATATTCTAAACGGAAAAAAAACAAATTATCACGGACATAATTGCTCACTTTATAAAAATAAAATGGGAAAGGTTTTAACACAATATTACACTTTACATAATGAAAACGAATAAACTAATTTTTTTAATACTCTGCCTTGTACCTGCGTTATCGTTTGGACAAACGCTAAAAGGAACAGTACAAGACTCAATAAATCATACCGGTGTTCAATATGCTACGGTAAAACTCATGCGGGGCGACAGCCTGTTTCGGGGAACAATTACCAACGAAAAAGGGAAATTTAGCTTGCAAGATATTCCGGCAGGAAATTATACTATGCATATTAGTTTTATAGGTTTTGCACCATATAAAACTAATTTGAAAATAGGCAATAAAAACCAAAATATAGGTATTGTTAGCTTAAAACCATCAGTTAAAGAAATAGACGAAGTAACCGTAAAAGCTCATAAAAATAAATATAAACAATTAGTTGACAGAACAGTGGTTACTTTTTCTGAAAAAGACATTAAAACACACCCTAAAGCACTACAAGCTTTATCTAAAATTTCAGGTTTGAGAGTAAGCAAACGGGGCAATAATATTCAACTTTTGGGAAAAGAAAATTTATTAATATTAATAAACGGTGTAACCAAATCAGCACAAGAAATTTCTATGCTCAAAACAGCCGATATTGCTCGTGTTGAATTAATAACTAATCCGGGTGCTGAATACGAATCTACCTACACCTCTGTTTTAAATATTATTACAAAAAAGAATAGCTTAATAGGATTTGCTTTGGATGCTGATTTATACGCATATTATCCTAATATTTATAATTTTTCTAATCTGAAAATACAATATGGATTTGATAAAATTAAACTTTACGGTTATTATAGTCTTTGGCTTAGGCGTTCCGAATCCGAATATCAAAATAACATAAAAGAATTGGAAAATAATGTAATTAGAGAAAGCTTAGACACCACAAAAGATGCTAAAATACGATTACAAACAGGGCATTATGTAAATTATGGTGCTGATATTTTTTTTAACGCCAATAATTTTCTTAATATTTCAGGTGATTTTCATGCATACACACAGAATATCCCAACAAAACAGTCTATTTATACTTATGAAAATGACACTATTAGGTTTATTCATCAATGGGAAAGAGTAGAGAAGTATGAAGACCAATCACAAAACTACTCTTTGTATTTTCAGCATAAATTTAATAAAAATAATAGCCTTTATTTTAATGCAACTTATTATCAAGCACAAATGCACGAACTAATTAGTAGTCGCATGCTAAATGATATAAATAAAAGCTCTATAAATCAACGTTTTGTTAGAGTTAAAAATTCACAATATTACAAATTGAATTATAATGGAATGATAGCTCGAAAATATAAAATTCAAATTGGCACGTATAATTACTTCAGAAACCTGACAAATTGGTTTTATGATAATGATAAAAATCAAGAACCTCTTAATTTCAACGAAATGAGGCTCAATTCTTATATTCATTTATCCGGAGGTTTTAACAAAGTTAATTTTTCGGCTAGTTGGGCAGTTGAATACCAAAATTATCTTTTAAATAACACTCATAAATTAAATCTAAATCATTTACCATCGTTTAATATACAGTGGAAAATTGCAGAAAAACAAACTATTGGCTTTCGTTATTCGCGCAAATTGCGTTATCCTGACACCTATCAGTTGGCTGATTATGTTTTAAACAGTGATTCACTAAATATTTATATCGGAAATCCAAATGTTAGGGCTTTTCACAATGAACATATCGGCGTAAATTATGCTTATCGCTTCAATGGGGTATTTATAAAACCGTCTATTAACTATACCTATTTTGATTCACCCATTTTAAAAACTTTAAATTTATCGTCCGATGGAAAATTGCTTCATTCTTATGCTAATGAAGGTAAAATTCACAAACTTAATTTTTCCTTACGCAGTTCATTTTCCATTGGCAACCTAGACCTGAATCCTTCTGTTAGCATACAAAAAAATATATATGACACACCTGCCGGAAATTGGGTTGGAAATAATTGGGAAGTAAGTTTTTCGCCCGATTATACTTTTGAAAATGGCTTAAATTTGAGCACAAGTCTATATTATAAAAGTAAAAGTACAGTTTATCTGGGATATGAAACAATGACACCTTCAATAGATTTTTCTATTAGCCAAGACTTTTTAGATGATAAGCTGTCTGTATTGATAAATATTGTTCCTTTTAATGATTATTATACAACTGTTTATAATTTAAAAAACACTTATATCGTGAATAAAGAAATGGAACATTATCAAAATATAAATTTTGAAATAATATATTCCTTTACACAAGGGAAAAAACTACGCAAGCAGCAAAAAGATATCAATACAGATAGTGATTTTTAATTAATAAACACATGTCCCATAACTTTCCCTCTTCCCAACAATACGATGCCATGGACTGCAGTCCGGCATCCTTGATGATGATTGCCCGTTACTACGGCAAAGAGTACAGCATGGAGAGCCTGCGGCAAAAATACCATATTACGCGCGAAGAGGCTTCCTTGCTCGGTATTACCGATGCCACCGAAAAAATCGGTTTTAAAACCCTGTGCCAAACACTGGATTAGCACCGTTTCGCAAGGCGAAGAAAAAGGGATTGTAAGGTTGCTCAAACCCACCGAAGCCTTTTATCAGACAAAAGGCGAAAAAGTACAACCTAAAGGCTTAAAAATCTTGTGGAACTATTTCTTACACTACAAAAAATTCTTTTTTCAGCTATTTCTCGGCCTTCTTCTCGGCAGTTTGTTGCAACTTATTTTCCCTTTTCTTACACAATCCATAGATAATCGTAACATCAATTTTATATGGTTGGTACTACTGGCGAAAAGTGTGCTGCTTATCAGACAAATAGTTGCCGAATTTATCCAACCTTAGATACTGCTGCATATCAGCTTGCGAATTAATATATCTATGCTGTCCGATTTTTTTATTAAGCTCATGAAATTGCCTATGCATTTTTTTGATACCAAACTGGTAGGCGACCTTTTGCAACGCATGAACGACCACGAGCGGGTAGAAAGTTTCCTTACCGCCCAAAGTCTTAATGTGCTGTTTTTAGTTTTCAATTTGCTTATATTTAGTGTGCTACTGTCGCAATACGAAGAAAGCGGTTCTACAGTAATCAATCAGGGCAAAAAACATCCTCATTACCGTGCTTGCAGCCACAGCAGTCATCCATGGTGACAAGACACTCAGAACAATGCTCGCCGTGCAATACATTATCGGACAATTAAATGCGTCTATAGAGCAACTCATTGGATTTACCCGATTAGGAAGCCGTTCTAATCTCTCTATTCTTAGCATTCTACTTTTTGAGAATTCAAATCTCAAATTCACACATAGCGCTATATCCTCTATTTTGCTTTTCGTATGTTTTTACGAATAGCATCCCATTGTTCGGGCTTTATAATATCCAGCCAGTTAAATTCACCGGCACCACCCAGCCATTCACCACCGTCAATAGTAATTACTTCGCCATGAATATAGCCACTGAAATCAGACACCAGATAAGTAGCCAGATTAGCCAGCTCAATATGCTCGCCCGTTCTTTTCAAAGGGATTCTATCGGTAAGCTTAGATTCCATTTTCGGGTCGGGTAATAAACGCTGCCATGCACCCTTGGTAGGGAAGGGGCCAGGAGCAATAGCATTTAGCCGAATGCCGTATTTTCCCCATTCGGAGGCCAGACTTCGCGTAAGATTCAGTACACCCGCTTTGCTTATGGACGAAGGAACCACATAGCCTGAACCCGTGGAAGCATAGGTAGTTACAATGCTCAAAACCGTGCCTTTAATCTCCTTTTCTATCCAATATTTGCCCATGGCCAGTGTCCAGTAATACGAACCGCGCAGAACAATGTCCACCACCGTATCAAAAGCCTTGTGTGATAAGCGTTCGGTAGGAGAGATGAAGTTGCCGGCCGCATTATTCAGCAGCACATTTACCTCACCAAAATGCTCGATGCCTGTGTTTCGCACCCGTTCTATATCCTCGTATTTACGCACATCGCCCGAAATTGGCAGCACTTCCTTGCCCGTTTTCTCGCTGATTTCTTTGGCCGTAGCATCCAATACTTCCTGCCGGCGACTGGTGATAATCAATTTGGCACCCAGTTCACTCATGCGCATCCCCATAGATTTTCCCAATCCTGTTCCTCCTCCGGTAATCAGGATTACTTTGTCTTCTAAAAGATTGTCTTTAAACATATTTTGTGTTTTATAAATGGTTAAATAAACGCTGTATTATATTTAACAGAACTTTTTCATCTACAAAAATACAAAATAAATATCAATCGGGATCCTGGAATTGGTTCTCGTTGAACACCATTAACAATTCACCATTACCTAATATTTCTCATAAAACAATTTCCACACAAAATCGCGGTATTTTTCGCGGTCGAAACGATGTGTATCTGCTACCGAGGTGATTTGCTCAGTGGTATAGGCCACTTCTTCTAAGAAGGAAATGGCTCGGCGAACGCCTTCGCCAATGTTAATAAATACGGATTCTCCGTCTTTTAGCGCATGATTTTTTAGGGCTTCGAAATAGCCCAATATGGCAATAGCTGAGGCGGGGCCTATTTTTACGGCTTTTTCGTAAGCCACTAATCGAGCAACTTCTATGGATGTTTCTTCGTGTACAGCAAAATATTCGCCATCAGTTTTTTTTACTAATTTGGCCAGCTCTGGGTATAATCCCGGATTACCTGTGGCGATGGTAGGTACAAATACTTTGGGATTTTCATAAACAGGATAATCTTTCTCCCAACCCTCGGGAAAATTATTGGCTTTGGCTTTATTCCATGCTTCTACCTGGGGGGCACAATAATGTCCCTGAATGAATATCATTTTAGGAATACGGCCGAGAATGCCGGTCTCTTCAAAGTCACTAAAAGCTTTTTGTAGAGCCAAAGGGGCGGTTCCGCCACTCACTGCCTGAATATAGACATCGGGCATTTTACCTAACTGTCGTATAATTTCAAAGGCAGTTGTTTTTTTGGCTTCTAAGCGCAAGGGGTCTAGATTACCGAGAGAAATTAAAATTCCATATTTTTTGGCGTAATCGGAGGCTACTTTTTTGGCATAAGAATAATCGCCCTTTACAAAATAAACTTTCTGCCCTAAAGATCCAATATGTACGAAATTCTCGCGCAAGGCATCCTGTGGAACAAATATTGAAGCCGAAATTCCGGCTTTTGCCAGATATTGTGCCACTGAATTGGCTGTATTTCCAGTGCTTGCTACCACATATTCCTTTACTCCTTGTTCTTTCAGTACGCTGGCTATCAGCGTTCCCCCTTTGTCCTTAAAGGTCCCCGTTGCCGGACTATAATCGTTGCGGTTTACATATACTTTTAGATTTAGGCCGTATTTCTCTTTGGCAAAATCCTCAAGAAACGTCCATTCCCGAATGGGAGATACGCCTTCGCCATCAGAAACGATGTTTTTCGGGTCGTTTAATGGAAGAAAATCATAGTAGTGCCACATACTCTCTGGCCGAACTTCTGATCGGACTAATTCTTTTATTCGTTCTTTATCGGTATTATAAACCGTATAAATATTACTCTTCCCACATTGGGGGCATTTTTGCCCATTGGCAAACCATTCTCCGAAACCATCTATCTCGCGGCCGCAAGAACGGCATTCAAAATGAAACTTTTTACTCATCTTATATCTAAATTAATTTTAATTATTTAAGAGTTCGGTCTAAAAAACGGTCGGACGGATAGATTTATTAAAACTATAAAAATAGACAGCTCACTTACATTTGATTAATGAAGCCGTTCGACCGATTTTGATACAAATTCATCTTTTTATACTGGACTTATTTAATAACTCTATAAAAAAAGAATAATAAGACGCAAATTCTTTAGGATTATTATGATTAGTTAAGATTGTCAGTAAATTATCCAAAAAAATTAGCGCTATGTTCTTTTAAATTCTCACATAGTCTATCCTTTTAAAAATAAATAAAATATAACATTAAAACGCTTACTATCATATATATAAAAGTTAGAGGAGTTCCTACTTTAATAAAATCTTTAAATTTGTAACCACCCGGCCCGTATATCATTAAGTTTGTCTGATAACCTATGGGGGTCATAAAATTGGCTGCTGCGGCATAAGCCACCAAAATAGCCAGTGCATGTGGTGGCAAACCGAGGTCCTTGGACATTGTTATGGCAATGGGGAAAATAAGGGCTACCGCTGCCTTATTGGTGATAAAGGCGGCCGAAACAGACGTAATAAAATACATCCCGAATAATATGGCCAGATTCCCTACGGGTAAAAACAGGCTGATAAAATGCTGTGCCAGATATTCGGCCACACCGGTTTTTGTCATGGCTATTCCCAGCGACAGCGAAAGGGCAATGATAAGCGCCAAATCATAATCAATACTTTTGGGCAATTCTTTGGGTGAGGCTATTTTCAGCATTAAAGAGAGGAGTAACAAAACAATCAGTCCCATAAATAGTTTTATAAAGCCCAAGGCAGAAAGAATAATAATGAGTAATGTGCCGCCCACCAATACCAGAGTTTTAAGGAAGCCTAATTTACGAATTTCACGAACATTAGATAAAACATAGAAATCATGTTGCGAAACGGCCCTTGCGTGAAAAGAAGTACCTACTATCAATAATAGCGCATCTCCGGCTTTTAGCACAAAGTCTTCTATTTTACCCGAATAAACTTCTCCATTACGATGAATGGCAATTACGGTGGCGTCAAACTGTTTACGAAAATTTAGTTGGCGCACCTCCTTGCCTGTCATCAGCGAATTATGCGAAATGAAAATCTCTACTACCTGTGTTTCTGATCGCTGCGCATACGTTCCAAGTGAAGGTATAACCAAATGCGAGTCGGCATTAACCATATCGGCTATTTGGTTCACATGTCCCGTAAAAATAAAGGTGTCATTCTCAAAAATCACAATATTGGGCGAGGCCGGAATAGCACGCTGATCGGAACGAATAATCTCTACCAACGAGAGTCCTTCGGTGTGATAAAAATCGGTATCCTTCAAGGTTTTTCCTATGTGTTCATAGCCGGGGCGAACTTCTACTTCTACAATATACTTGCGCGATTCGTCCTGAACCTTGGAATAAACATCCTTCCGCTCGGGGATTAATTTATTAGAAGTAAAACTAAGATATAAAATTCCGATTACGGCCATCGGAAAACCTACATAAATAAACTCAAAAATATGCAATGGTGCTACATTGGGCATTATTTTCTGGTCGATAAGTAATCCACTAACAATAAGATTGGTTGAAGTTCCAATCAAGGTCATACAACCGCCGAGGATTGCAGCAAATGAAAGAGGCATCAAAAATTTGGAAACTGAAATGCCATGTTTTTTGCTCCATGTGTGCACATAGGGCATCATCAAAGCTACCAGCGGTGTATTATTCATAAAAGCCGAAAAAGCTGCCACAATCAGCATCATCCGGTTACGAAAACGTCTGCCGGAACTTATATTTTTAAAGATACGGTCGAAAAAACCATTCAGCACGCCTGTTTGGCGGTAAATATCGCCTACAAGTAGCAGCATAATAATAATGGCTATTTGCTCATTAGCCAAACCACTTAGAATTTCGGCCGGAGAGAGAATTCTCACAAAGCCCAGAAAGGCGACTGCAATAACAAAACTAAAGCTTGCCCCAATAAATTCGGTATAAAGGCTAATGATAATAAATATCAGAGCCAGTATAACCAATATGGCATCGGGGTAAACCAGCATTATTTAGAGTTTTTTGGTATGTATGACGGGCACTTCGATTAATTGTTCGGGGGCATGTAAGCCACATTCTTTTTTGGAATTATCTTCCCACCACCAACGGCCGGCACGAAAATGCTCGCCGGGTCCTATGGCACGAGTGCAAGGTTGGCAACCAATGCTCACAAATCCTTTATCAAAAAGTTTATTATAGGGAGTATTATTTTTTTTGATATAATCGATAGTCTCAGCCAACGACCAATGCAACAATGGATTATATTTAATCACCTTAAAGTTACTGTCCCACTGAAAAAGTTGCAAATCGTGTCGTGCTTCCGATTGTTCGGCACGCAGACCGGTAATCCAGCATGCCATACCCTGTAAAGCTCGCTTTAGGGGCAGAACTTTACGAATATTGCAGCATTCTTTGCGATTTTCTACTGATTCGTAAAAACTTAAGGGGCCTTTTTGACTCATCATTTCTTCTACCAAATTAGCATCAGGAAAGTAAGTAGTTATTTTTTTATCATATTTTTGTATGGTCTCGTTAAAAACCTTATAGGTTTCCGGAAAAAAACGGCCGGTATCCAGTGTAAAGACTTTTATGGGAATATGATTTGAAAAAATGAGGTGCGAAATAACTTGGTCCTCCTGACCAAAACTGCTTGAAAATACAATTTTATTTTTAAACTGAACCGAGAGGCTATCAAGGGTTTTTTCAATAGTGCTATGGGCAAATTGTCTGGATAATTTAGCGGCTAATTCCTTCATACAATTATAAATTACAATACTTCGTTTTAATTGTAAATCGTGAATTATTAATTATCGAATTAACAATAGATGTCTTGCAGTCATGCGTTTCAACAAAATGTTTTCTGTCGACAAACAGTATTCATAATTAATAATTCACCATTACTTATTTTTATTTAACGGCAGCCTGAACCACTGCACCGGCATATTTACCCGCAACTAGTTTTTGATGTACTTCGTTAAAGGCTTTTATTGTGATTTTAACATCCTCCAGTGTATGTGCTGCTGTAGGAATAAGACGAATAAGAATTACTCCTTTGGGGACTACCGGATAAACAACTGCCGAAGTAAAAATACCATAAGTCTCGCGTAAGTCGTAAATCATGCGAGCAGCATCACCAGCTTCACCATCTATATATAAAGGCACAACCGGAGATTGAGAATTACCGAGATTAAATCCGGCTTTCAGCAAACCATCGCGTAAAGCTTCTATGATTGTCCATAATTTTACTTTTTGCTCTCCTTTACGCACATATTCGAGGCGTTTTAAGGCTCCCAAAACCATAGGCATTGGCAAAGATTTGGCAAAAATCTGAGAACGCATGCTATAACGCAAATAATCAATAATGTTTTTGTCGCCAGAAACAAAAGCACCAATTCCGGCCATAGACTTGGCAAAAGTTCCAAAGTATAAATCTATTTTATCCTGTACACCGAGGAAATCACCCGTTCCCCTTCCTTGTTCGCCCATAGTACCAAAACCATGTGCATCATCGATTAAAATACGAAAATTATATTTTTCCTTTAGGTCGGTAATCTCTTTTAATTTAGCCAAATCACCGGACATTCCATAAACGCCTTCGGTTACAATCAAAATTCCTCCCTGAGTATCTTTGGTCATTTTGGTTGCGCGTTTTAAACGCTCTTCCAACTGAGCCATATCATTGTGTTGAAAAACCAATCGAGCACCCATGTGCATCCGGGTTCCATCGTATATGCAGGCGTGTGCCTCATTGTCGTAAACAACGACATCATGGCGGTCGAGCAGAGCATCTATAATCGATACCATACCCTGATAGCCATAATTTAATAAGAAAGCATCTTCTTTTTGCTCTAATTCAGCCAACTGACACTCTAATTTTTCGTGTACAGAAGTATGGCCAGACATCAGGCGTGAGCCCATAGGATAGGCCAAACCCCACTCTTTTGCTCCCTGGGCATCCGCTTGGCGTATTTCCGGTAAATTAGCTAAACCTAAGTAATTATTTATACTCCATATTAATACTTCTTTACCATTAAATTTCATACGGGGAGCAATTTCACCCTCTAATTTGGGATATACAAAATAACCTTCGGAAGTATCTTTAAATTGTCCTAAAGGTGTTTTCCTTACATCTAATTTGCTAAAAATGTCCATAGCTTAAAATTTTTGCCACAAAGATAAATCATTATTTTTAATTATATAAAAAAAAGTTTGGTACTATAACTTATAGTAATAGCGAATCAAGATTTTGGAAGTAGTTTTTATGATTTAGAATTCAGAATTTGGGTATTAAACTCGGGATTTTGGAGATTGTGATTGTAAAATTAATCAAAAATAGATACATTCGCACTTTATAAACACTCTCTGAAATGATAAATATTCAATTTTCTCATGCCAATGGCATAGCTGCCA
>CAYQXT010000087.1:0-11358 GCA_964421365.1 uncultured Bacteroidaceae bacterium | reverse complement strand
TATTAAGGAGATAAGATGAAAGCTCATGAGTATCAAGCAAAAGGATTTTTAAAAAAATACGGAATAACGGTTCCTAACGGGATTGTTACCGATGATATCTCAAAAGTCAAAGAGATAGCGGGACAGCTTGGTGGAAAAGTTGTTGTCAAAGCTCAGGTTCTTGCTGGAGGCAGAGGAAAGGCGGGAGGAGTTAAATTAGCTAAAAATCTGGATGAAATAAAAGAATTAGCTAAAAAGATTATCGGAATGCAATTGGTAACTCACCAGACTGGACCAGAAGGGAAGAAGGTAAATAAAATTCTTGTTGCACAAGACGTTTATTATCCCGGGGAGACTGAAACCAAAGAATATTATATGAGCGTTCTACTTAATCGTCAGACAAGTAAAAATATTATTATGTACTCTCCCGAAGGCGGGATGGACATTGAGAGCGTAGCAGCCAATACTCCCGAGAAGATTTTTACCGAAGAAATAGACCCGAAAGTTGGACTACAAGGCTTTCAGTGTCGCCGAATTGCATTTAATTTAGGCTTATCAGGTTCAGCATTTAAAGAAATGGTAAAATTTGTTACTTCGCTGTATAAAGCCTACGAAGAAACTGATGCATCCTTATTTGAGATTAATCCCGTACTCAAAACTTCCGACAATAAAGTACTGGCCGTAGATGCCAAAGTAAATCTTGATGATAACGCACTTTATAGACATAAAGATTATGCTGAATTACGCGATTTAGCAGAAGAAAATCCAGCAGAAATAGAAGCGGGGAAATACAATCTTAACTTCGTAAAATTAGACGGTAATGTAGGCTGTATGGTTAATGGTGCTGGTCTGGCCATGGCCACCATGGATATTATCAAGCTTTCGGGTGGTGATCCAGCCAACTTCTTAGATGTAGGTGGCACAGCCAATGCAGAAACAGTAGAAGTCGGTTTTCGTATTATATTAGAAGATCCCAATGTGAAAGCTATTTTGGTTAATATTTTCGGTGGAATTGTTCGTTGCGACCGTGTAGCACAAGGTGTTGTAGATGCTTACAAAGCCGTTGGAAACATTACTGTTCCTGTAATAGTGCGTTTGCAAGGAACGAATGCCCAAGAGGGTAAAGAATTAATTGATAATTCAGGACTAGAAGTTTTGTCTGCAATAACCTTACAAGATGCTGCGGATAAAGTAAAAGAAGTAGTAGCATAAATAATGGTGAAAAAAGTTAGAGGCTAAATTATTTAAAAATAATTTAGCCTCTAACTTTTTTTAAGTAGGCATACATGCTTATTTATATTGAAAACGGACTATTCTATATCAACAAACAGAATTAACAATTCACCATTACTTATAATTTTTCGGCCAAAAATTGATTTAAAGGCTCTGCATAGTATTTAAAAGGGGCTAAATCTGAAAAAGCAGCAATCTCTATTAAAGCAATAGTCTCATCATTTTTCACAATCGGAAATAAAACTAAATATTTAGGAGCAGAGCTTCCCAAGCCAGAGAGTACAGTGATATAATTATCAGGAATATTACTAATATACAGAATTTTTTTATCTTGTGCCGCCTGCCCATGTAATCCTTCACCCAAAACAAATTCAGGTTCTGTATCCAATATATAATAAGCATACTTTGCGGCTAATTTGAATTTATTCTCGCCATTTTTAATATAAGCTATACCTTGTACAATATTAAACTCAGGAGCCAAGCGGTGCAAAACAGCTGTAAGAATTTCTTTTTTATCCTTTATTTCACCTAAATTGTTAAGTAATTGCTCAGTTTTAGCATCAATATCCTGAAGCTCCTGTATCGAATTTTTATTTTTCAAGCTTTCTTCAATTTTTGCATCATCAATCTCAGGAAAATCAATTTCTTCATCATACTGTTTTCTATTTAGCAACCCAAAATATACAAGAATGAATAAAGAAATTAAAATGGCTAGAAGTAAAAAAAGAAATATATAGTTTAGGATAAAGGAAGGCTTATTAATTCCCGTTAGTTGGTTAGTAGCAATAAAACTACTTATATCATTCAGTTTGAAAAATTGAAAAACAGCAATCAGAAATCCGATTACGCCTAAAGCAGTAGCATATATTTTAATTTGTTTTTCGTCCATAATTACAATTTTTGCAGATAAGAAATAATTTTTTCCGACTTCATGATATAGTCTATTTTCCCTGTTTGTATAGCTGCCTCGGGCATTGTTTTAACCTGAGCTTCCTCGGTATCCTGTGCAATAGTTATACCACCCTCATTTTTGACTTCGGCCAGCCCTGATGCGCCATCTCGATTGGCACCAGAAAGAAGAATTCCAACCACTTTTGTTTTGTAATTATAGGCAGCAGAACGGAAAATCAAATCTATTGATGGGCGTGAGTGGTTTATAGAAGGTTCGGTAGATAGGTACATCATCCCTCCCATACCTATGTACAAATGATAATTTGCTGGTACCAGATAAACCTCTCCCCGAACAATCCGGGTTTTATCCTCTGGCTCAATTATATGTAAATTAGATTTAATAGAAAGTGCTTCAATAAAACCAGTACGAACATGTTTTAAACGATGAAGACATAAAAAAACTGGATACTTAAAGTTTTTAGGTAAATTTGTAAGTATCTTAGTAATAACCTGAAAACTACCAGCAGAGCCCCCTATCACAATAATTTTATCTGTCATCTTCTAATTACCTTTTTATAAATTTTCTCATATATATTAATCTCACCCAATTCTAAATCTACTAAATAATTTTCAATATTTTCCTTTGCCCCAATAACCAACTTTCCACCAGGAACTAAATTTGAGGTAATATTTCGTAATACCCTACTTTGCATTATACTTGTATAATAAAGAATTTTATTACGAAAAAGAACGAATTGAAGCTTATTTACTTGGATAGGCTGCCAAATGGCATGTTCAATAAATTGGACATTGGAAAGTAACTCTTTTTTAAGGAATGTTTTATTTTCGACAAAGTCAAAATATTTTTTTAATTGAAAAACTCCATTATATCTTTTATAATTGGCTTCCTGATTTTCAAATCCCACATTTCGAAGTACTCCTTTTTTTATTTTTTTAAGATGATTTCCACTACTCGAACTTACCAGTATCTCCACATTATCAATAAGATTACTTTCTTTTAAGACAATTAACAATGAATATAACTCTTCGCCAGTACTCGCTTCAGGTATCCATATTTTAAACGGCAAGTCTTGTTTTAGCTTAGGGAAAATCATTTTCCGTAAATACTCCCACATGGAAGGATCTCTAAATAACTCAGTTTCTGGAACTAAAAGTTCCTCTCGCAAACTCTCCCCAAATTTATCATACGCATAAATGTACCGCACAAATTCGTCTACGGTCTTAAAATTATTTTTTGACATGAAATTTTCTAATAGCCTCTTATAGAAAAAAAATGCATACTCAGAAAAGTCAAATTCAAAACGATTTTTCAGAATTAAGTTTATTTTTCGTATTTCTTTTATTGTAATTTTCAATGCTATTTTTTTAAATAATAAACTCCTTTTTTGATGAATTTGGAAGCAATGGCTCCCAAAATACTCTCATGAACACCCAAAATCAAACTCCCTTTATTATACAATAATTGTTGAAAAAAATCCAGCGTTTTATTTTGCAATTCGTAATCAAAATAGATTAAAACATTTCGACACATGATAATATCAAATTTAGTATAAAAAACATTTTCTTTTTTAACTAAATCTTGCTTGCGAAACAATGGTTTTTGCCTTAAAAAAGCTTTTGCCTGCATCGTATCTTTTGAAACATCTACATCGAAATATTTTTCAAAAGGGATGTCTTTAAAATCCTCAAAATTATAAGGATTTTGTTTAATTACTTGTGTATAATTTTCGATATAATCTAAATTGAAGCGATATTTATAGATACCACTCCGTGCGATATTCAAAACATCTTCATTAATATCCGAAGCATAAACATTTACTTTATCAAATAGGCCCATTTCATTAAGTAATATCAGCATAGAATAAACTTCCTGTCCGGTAGAACAACCCGCATGCCAAATATTGATAGTATCCTGTTGCTCATAGCGTGTCAAAATTCGGTATTTAACAGCATGCCAAACTTTGGGATCACGAAAAAGCTCCGTTGTATTCACAGTAATATCTTTTACTGTTTGCTCCAGAAACACAGAATCTTCACGTAGCTTTTTTAGAAAAGCAAGCTGATCTAACTTATAATCAATTAAGATTTTTTCGATACGTCTGGTAAATGATTTAATAGAATAACCTTCAAAATCGTACTTTGAGTATCGTCGATAAGTGTTTATTACTTTTTGGACATCTTGGTCTACTAACATAATTGCTTTATTATCTTTTCAAAGATATGAAATAAACTTCAATAAATATTAAATTTATCCTGAATTTTCTGAGGAATAATTCCTAAATTAGGATTTCCTCCAAGACCTAATTCTTTCAGGCTAGCCATTTCTGTAAAAACTACTGGTATAGTTGTAATTTGGTTATTATATAAATTCAGTTCCCCTAATTTTTGAAGTTTACTCAAATCATCAGGTAAAACTAACAATCGATTATTAGATAAGTCTAAATAGCTTAAATTTTTCAAATTCCCAATGGTAGCAGGAAGTTTCATCAACTTATTTTCGGACAAATATAAATTCTCCAGCGCACTTAAACTGCCTATTGTTGAAGGTAAATCTAATAAACGATTCTTAGATAAACTCAATATTTTGAGTCCTTTAAGATGAGCAATACTTGTGGGTAGTTTAGAGATTTTATTATCATCTAAATATAATTCAGACAACCCAACCAATTTACCAATTTCAACAGGTAAAGTGGTTAATTGATTATGAGCAAATGCCAAATCGTGTAATTTCGTCAGCTTACCAATCTCCGGAGGCAAAACAGAAATTTGGTTATACGATGCATCCAGACTGGTAAGAAAATGTAAATTTCCAATCTCTTTCGGTAATTTTTTAATGTGATTTTCAGTAAGGTAAATTGTTTGAAGACGATATAGTTCTCCTATTTCTTTAGGTAATTCAGTTAATTGATTTCCATGCAGACCTAAAATTTTTAATTTTTTAAGCTTTCCTATTTCCTTTGGGAGTTTTTTTAATTGATTTTCATCTAAATAGAGTTCCTCAAGATTTGTTAATAAGCCTATTTCTGCGGGCAAAGTGGTCAGCCTGTTTTCATATAGATATAATTTTCGTAAATTTCTGAGTTTACCAATCGCTTTTGGTAATTCAGTTAAATCGGCCGTTAATAAATCGAGTACATAAACTTTTGATGGCTGAGCAAGAGCCTCATCCAGAGATTCATAGGTGATATCTGGCTGTGCCCTTATAAGTAAAGGGAGGAACAATAATGTAGCTATAAAAAATATCTTCACAGGATTCATATTCTAATTTATGAAATATACTTGTAGCAAATTTAAAAATTATTGCTCGATTTTCGCATTTTTAGCAAGAATAAAGTTTTTTTTTTCATGTTTTTTTAAGAAAATAATTAGAACAGAGGGATAAATCGTGAGTTTAGAATCTTATATACATCTACTAATCATTATATTAATTCAGATTTACAAGCATATACACAAATCAACAATGGTTTTTAGTTTGTAAGAAAGAAATAATAATTATTTCTTTCTTCTGAAAAATTTTACGAAGGCTTTAGAATAATAGTCATTCCGCTAATAAATAGGGATTGTATATAAAGTCCAATTAGATAAATTTTTGCCAAAGTCTGAATCTACAAATAAAAAAATATCCTGATAATAGCTTGTTATCCGTTCGAGCGCTTCAAGCAGCCGGAGGTGAAAGATTATATACAGCCACTAATTATGCTCAATAAATAGAAACCTTCGATAATCCAAGAGGTAGAACGCCTATATTATTTTGCCCGATGCCAAGACTTTTTAGATTTTTAAGGGCGGCAAATTCGGCCGGTAATGTCTGCAAGCGATTATTCCACAGGTTTATTTCCTGAACATTTGATAATTTAGCCATTTCTCGGGGTAATTCGGTTAATACATTATTAGATAAATCGAGATATTTTAAACTATGCAAATTACCAATTGCAGCGGTAATTTTCGAGAATTTATTATCCGATAAATACAAATATTGCAAAGCGGAAAGATTACCAATCGTTTTAGGGAGCGAAGTTAGATTATTTTTTGTTAAACTTAGATTTTTAAGCTTATGGAGCTGCCCAATTTGTGCGGGTAAATTATTTAACTTATTGGCATCTAAATATAATTCTTGTAAATTTTGCAAATTTCCGATTTCGGCCGATAAAACAGAGAGATTATTATTAGGTAGATATAATTGATGTAAATTTTTTAGCTCACCTATCCCTTGCCCTAAAGAACTTAACTTATTAAATGATAAATCTAAATCCTGTAATTTTGCCAATCCTCCTATTTCTTTAGGTAGTTGGCTGATTTGGTTCTCGCTAAGATTAAGACTTTGTAGATTTTTCAGATTTCCTATTTCTGCAGGCAACTGAGTTAGTTTATTGTGCCCGAGGGATAAGACTCTCAACTTAGTTAATTTTCCAAAGCTTTCCGGCAAAGAGGACAATTGATTTTCATCGGCTGCAAACTCCTCTAATTTAGACAATTCTCCAATTTCAGCAGGGAGTGTTTTTAATTTATTAGCTTGTAAATAGAGTTCTCTAAGGTTTTTAAATTTAGCAATTTCTTTCGGCAAGTTTTGCATATCAACTTCGACCAAATCCAAAATAAGTACTTTTCCCGGTGCTTTCATGGCCTCAGCCCAATTACTGTAATACCCTTCTTGAGCACAAAGTTTGGCTGCTCCCCATACATCAAAAAACAAATAACAAAATAACACAAACGGGAATAAATATTTCATAGTAAACTACACTCGATTTATTGAATTATACGCAAACTTGAACTTTAAGTTTTTAAAATATGCAAATACCATGCAAATTAAACAAATTATAGTTTTAAGTTTTGTTCTATACGTAAAATTCTTTCTTGTAAAGAGAATTCCTTAAAAGCAAATTTTAATTTATACATTCCTCTGACTATAAACACCTTGTTGTTTATCTCATCAATTTTCAAATATTTTATCTCTGTTCCGGCATCTAAAGGTTCTATTTTAAACCCCATGGAACTGCTTATAAACATACCAAGTATTAATGTTTTACCCTGAATTGTAAAACAAAGAAAATCTTCTTTGTATTTATCCCAGCTTTTGATTTCCTGAGCGATGAGAATATCCCCACTTTGTAAACCATTTTCTGCAGAAGCCAGTTGCTGATTTAGTTCAAAACCCAAATAGGACTCATCATCCAAAACGGGAACTTGGATATATGGCAAATTCTCAATAAAAACCTGATCATTCATAAATTGAGGAAAAAATTTTATTCTATGAGATTGGATGAGTCGTACCGAGCGACCAATCACTTTTTTATCTTCAGGTCTTAAATGTTGTTCTTTTAATTTATTTAAGTGGTAAATATCATCAATGGTTAATTCTTTGGAAAGCAAATTGTCGATACTAATGCTAAAATATTTAGCAATATCAATTATAGTATCAATTTTAGCCTCAGAACGTCCCTCTTCATAGGCACCAATATTACTTCTATTTAAGTTAAAAATTTTGGCAAAATCGCCCTGACTAAGCTTTTTAAGAGTTCGTATTTTTCTAATATTCTTTCCAAAATAAGACATGCTAAAATTATTAGTTAATCATAAAATATATAGCAATAATAAACGTTATTAGTTAAAGCAAGCAAATTAATAAAAAAATGAGTATTTTCAAGCGAGTTAGTAAAATTTTAAAATCTCAGGCAAATTCTTTTGTCGATGGATTAGAAGACCCTATCAAATTATCAGAGCAGGGTATTAGAGATTTAAAAACAGATTTAGAGCAGAGTATCAAAGCTTTGGCAGAACTAAAAGCAACACTTATTTTAAGTAAACGAAAAGCAAAAAAAATAAGTAAGCGATTAGAAGAGTATCAGCAAAAAGCAATGTTTTTACTTCATAAAGCCAAGAAAAATGAAATTCCGGCTGAAAAAGCAGATGAATTAGCAAGTTTCGCCCTGTCCGAAAAGAATAAAGAAATGATAAACTTAGAAAACCAAAACGAAAACAGCCGAAATTTAGCTGAGAGTATTGCCAAATTAGAGGCACAAATCAATGAATTGAAACGCGTAATTAAAAAGTGGGAGAATGAGCTAGAAACGCTTAAAGCCAAATCGGTGCTTAGTAAAACGTCTAAAAATATTAACCAGCAAATGGCTCTTATAGATTATTCAGGTACGATAGCTTTACTCGAGAAAATGAAAGGAAAAGTAGAGAAAGAAGAGATTCTGGCTGATATTTACGGCGATTTTGCCAAAGAAACAAAAGAAGAGAACGAAATAAATAAAATTCTTACCAAAAACAACACGAAAATAAAAGAAGAATTAAAAGCGCTGAAAGAAAGAATGAAAACTTCCGAAGAATAAGCTAAGCCGCAATGACGTTTTCAAGTGCCTAACTAATACAATACGTATTCAATATTAGGACTTCACTTTTAGTGAAACTCTGAATTTCAATATAATCAGCATTTGATTATTCCATACTCTCCCAGAGTTCAAATAGTTTCATTATTTTTTGGTCATTTTTTTTGGCTCTATCAGCTCACTATAATAACGCAACACGGCCGATTTAGAGGCTGCCAGCACTTCACGATTTACTTTTTCGGTAATCCGGCCGCTATTCAGGTCTTCGGTGAGAATATAACCGTTGATAAAAAGCAATTGTACCAAAAAATTGTTGATTATAGTTTCTTCGCTGTATCCCTTGGCAAGATAGAGTACTTTACAGTCGGCGTAAAATTCTTCGGCAAAGTCTCTATTGTTGGGCAAATTCATCAATTGTTCCCAGATTTCGCTATAACTACTTAACTCAATGTTAATATTGGGTGTTACCAGCAGAGGCGAAAATTCATGGGAAACCGGAAGCGGATAAAAACCTTTAAGTTGCGATAAATCAACCTTTTGAGAGGCATTGTCGATACGAACAAAATCGGCTTTATGCATCTGTTCCAACTGCCAGAGATAGAAGTTGTAACGGTCTATTTCAGGGCTAATTTTATGTGTATTGAAAATGTGAGCATAAGCCTGATGTACCTTTTCGCGCACTTTTTGTTTATTAGCATGTATTTCTGGATTTTCAATGCGAATAACCTGTATTAACTTTTTGAGTTCATCGGCAGCTTTTTGCGGCCCGGATATTTCGCGTCCTTTTTTACCCAAATCGGTAGAAAGTACACCGAAAACAATTTTTCCACCTTTCCCTGTACCATAATTACCTTTCAGAATATTCAAGAGTTGTTTGCGTCCTTCTAATTGCTTTTCTTCGGCCACAAAAGGCTGGCCCGATGGTGTACTGGCAAGAGCATTAAATTGCTGCCCAAAAAATTTACGACTCAGACAAAACTGCGTTTTATCCTCTTGGCTTTCGGCAAAAACCTCAAACCTATTTTTGATTATATCAAATTTAATAGTACTGATTTCGTAAGTTTCACCGTTTTGTTCAAATTGCTGAGCTTTGAAAATTTGGCATACAATATCCTCAATATCAATACGATCTATCATTTTAAAAGAAGAGGATAAATAATATTCACCGGTGGCTTTATCCTGCGTCCAGTCGAGAATATCGTCTAAGTAATTACCGTGATTTTCGAGCACAGTTACGATGTTTGGGAATTGGGGATAGCGAAGCAAAGTGCGCTGTATGTGGGGATTATCCGAGCTGGTGGCTTTTTCCTTACGTTCGCCGTGCGAGTTGCGGTAATACAGAAAATTTTCGGGATTGTCGAAACGCGTAATTCCAGCTTCTTCGCGGTCAAAATTACTTGCAGTCAGGATAATATCAATTTTATAGGGCATATTAATATCGCATAAACCGCTTATGGTACTACGTGAGTTCAAATCGGCCACATTACTATCTGAACTACTCTCAAACAGAGAGTTATAATATTTAATATATTCTGGGTCGAAATCAGTAACACGCGAAAAATCGCCTACTTCGGTGCCAATTCCATAAATATTGCCTTTTTTGTCGGGAAAAATGTGAAACATATCACCGGCTATCAATTTAATAGAGCGGATGTGTTTCAGATCTTTTTTTATCCATTTGAGCATCATGGCTGCCAGCATTTCCGATTTACCTACGCCACTATCACCGTCCACATACACCACAAACACAGCACCGTCTTCTTCTTCTATGGCAAAGAGTGAGCCGTGTACTGGGATTCCACCCATTTCTTTTACCTTTTCGTTGATCAGTGTCAGGCGCGGTTTTTTAACATTGCCAAAATAATCTGCTTGAGAATTTAGCGGAATAACAATGGTTTTAATATTTCCTGTAGGGCCTGCAAGGTCGAAATAACCCACTTGGGGAAAGGAAACTACTTTTTCTGGCGCACCCAAAAACTGAATAACATCGGGGACAAATGTCTCAATTTCCGACAAACTAATCACATCTGCACCCAAGAGTTGATAATTATCTGTGAGGTATTTTAGATATGCTTTCTGAAAAATCACCAGCTCTTTAAACAGTCCGTTATTTACAACTTTACAACGATAATCCTCAGCATCAATTTGCGCTACAAAAGATTTAATCCGGTTGGCAAAGAAACTGGCTTGAGGTCGCGTATCTAAACTTTTGATATAATCATTTTCCGAAAGGCTTTCATTCTCCTTCTTTTCTGTTTTGCGCTCCTGTTGCAAATTGATTTCTTCTTTGGTCAAATCCACCTTATGATAGGCATATTCGCGTTTTTTAGAGTCGGTAAGCTTGCGTGTATGTACTTGTACTGGTTGTTCGGCAGAAATTACTCCACATTTCGACATTAATTCGGGTATCCACTTCAAAGCACCGTCATTATAGGTCATAAGCGGATTTTTACTACTATCAAAATCTTCATAAACCGTAATTCCATGCTGTATCATTTCATTAATACCTGAATTTTGAGCGATATAAAGCACTTCAACAAAGCGAATTAATGTATGTGTATATTTGTGATAATATTCCGTTGCCCGTGTTTCATTGATAATTTCGGTAAACATACGGGCAATGACACGCACTTCGGTATGAATGTTTGTTTGCGAAATTTTATGATTTTTTTGATTAAAAATTTCATTTAATATATTCTCTAAATCATTTTCAATAATTTTTTTCAAAAAATCGTTGATAAACAGCTTTGCTTCGGCATCCGAAATACTTTGCAATTGTTTTTCATATGTTTGTAATCTACTATATATCAATTTTTTAAAATGATTATCGCGTTTTAGTAAATAAATATATAGTAATTGCTCATTTATTATTATTTTTGTATTTAAAATGCAATTATTAAGG
>CAYQXT010000086.1:0-11383 GCA_964421365.1 uncultured Bacteroidaceae bacterium | reverse complement strand
GTCTAAATCCATTGCTGGCGCTGTAAATACAGGACATCGTGATGATAAATAGGTGGTAAGAGGTAAATTGTCTGCTACTCCTGTGGCCATTTGTGCCATGCTGTTGGCTGTGGCTGGGGCTATTAGATAGGCATCAGCCCATAATCCCATGTCAACATGTGAATTCCAGTTGCCGGATTCTGCATTGAAAAAGTTAGATAGAACGGGATTTTGGGAGAGTGTGGATAAAGTTAGGGGAGTAATGAATTTTTTGGCATGATCGCTCATTAATACCCGAACTTCAGCGCCTGCCTTTATGAACTCACGAACAAGCATAGCAGCTTTATAAGCCGCTATACTTCCAGTAACTCCTATTAATATTTTCCTTCCTTTCATTCTTCGGCGCTTGGTTCTTCGCTTACATCAGGACGTCTAAAATATATTTTTTCTTTTTTAAATTCGTCGATAGCCATTAAGGTGGTTTTGGGGAGGCGCTCGTAATAACGGGAAACTTCAATTTGTTCTCTGTTTTCGTGTACTTCTTCCAGATTGTCGGTTACTGACGCAAACTCTTCTAATTTTTGCTTTAATTCTTCTTTTATCTCCACGCTTAATTGGTTGGCTCTTTTTGCCATAACTGCTATAGCTTCGTAGATTGAAACACCACCAATTTCTTCAATTTCATGAATATCCCGGGTGATTGTTGTTGGGTCAGCCGAAGATTTTCTGTATTCCTTCATCATAACGCTTAAAATTTTGGTATAATCCGCTGCAAATTTACTAATTTTAATTAATAATTACTAATTATGAATTGCTAATTATAGATTGCTTATTATAAGTGAATTGTGAATTTTATTCAACATTTTTCATTTTTTACTTTCCACTTTCCATTCTCTTCTCGGTGTCTTTAAGTATCTTTTTTGACTGATTAACGTATTTTCCTGTTGGAAAATCATCCATGTAATGCTTGTATTTTTTTACTGTTTCTTTTAAGCGTTCTTGTTGTTTGTTTGTTATGCTGTTTTTGGCCAGAAGATAATTCGATTTTAGGAGCAAATACATGATTTCTTCACGATGAGGGGAGGCCGGATATTCTTCCAAACTATTCTCTAAAGCTATATCTGCCGATTTATAGCGCTCCATATTATAAAACAATTTGGCGTCTATAAAGGATTTATCCTGTAATTTGCTGTACAATTCATCTACATATTTGTTGCAATCGGGAACTTTTTTGCTTTGTGGGTATTTTCTTAGAAAAATCTGAAATTCACGGATTGCCTTTTGTGTCGGGCTTTGGTCTAAAGTGGGGCGGGGCGCATCCAGATAGTAGCAATAAGCACTTAGGTATTGGGCTTCTTCTGCCTTGGTACTGCTTGAGTAATTGGAAACAAATTTTCTGAAATAATAACCTGCAATAATGTAATCGCCTGTTTTGTAATAAGAATTGGCAAGTTGAAACATTAAGGTCTCCCCCTTTTCGGTCCCTTTATAAAGATATACAATATCTTCTAATAATGGAATTAGTTTTCCGTATTTTCCTTCCTGATATAATTTTTCAGCCATATCATATTTCACTTCGTGACTGGTAGATTTTATTGCTTTTTGGTATTCCGAGCAGGAGCTCAAAATCAAAAATAATCCGAGTAACCAATACAATCGCTTCATGCGTTTATTTTTTCAATTTAATTATCAAATCTGATACGTATAAATGTGTATCAATATTACAAAAATATGGCTACAAAGATAGCAGTTTAAAGTTTAAAGATAAAAGTTAATAGTTAAAAAAATCAAATTTTGTATTTACATTTTATGTTTTTTTGACGAATATAACATCAATAATATGGCTAGAAACAAACTGAAAGCACCCAGGTAAAATACACTGTTATAGCTGGTAGTATTTAGTAGCCAAACGCCGAAAAGAGGGGCAAATAAAGCTCTTACTCCGGTAAGTGTGAGGTGGATGGATTGATATTCGCCGGCTTCTTCATCGCGTGCAAAATAGGCTGAACCAATGTACCATACCAGTGACATGGTAGCAGCAAATAAACCATTAAATGAATAGGCTATTATTAAAAGTAGATAAATGCGAAGTCCTAGAAAATCAACGTAAACGGGTAGATATTTTGTGAAGGCAAGAAAACATAAAAAAAACATAAAAAAACTAAAAGTAATCGCCGCAAATTTACGAGGATCGATTTTCCCAAGAAGTCTTCCAAAAAAAGGGATAAAGACAATGGCTACTATATTGTAAGCATTTTTATAAAATGCAACAGATGAGTAATTCAGACGAAGCTCTTTTTCTAAATAAATGGTTATTACGGCAACGGTAATCATGAAAGCAAATCCATAAAGCATAAAAGCGCTTTCAAAATCACGGAAAGCTTTATTCCTTTTTAAAATGTCGAGCATGTTTTTTATCGAGTTTGTGATTGAAGCACCAAAACGATTCGTTTTTTCGCTCTGCTGTTCTTCTTTTATTGAAATTTTGCTTAAAATATGGATAGACAAATAACCCAAGAGTCCCAAAAGAGGGTAAATATAGATAAAGACAAAATTGTTTAAATCTAAAAACAGTCCGAATAAAAACGTGACTACCAGCATGACTATTTTATTTGCTGATGCTGCGTAACTATATAGTTGACTGAAATTTTTATGACTATAGCTATTCTTAAGAATATAATTTATGGTGGGGAGTAAAAGAGGATTGGCCAGGAAATAGGTGAAAAATATCCCCAGAAAAAGTATCGGATAAATCGGATGACTGAGTGCTTCTTGATGGGAAATGGGAAAGAAAATCATTAATATCAGTGGGAAACGAGTGAAAATGGCCACCCAACGAATCATTTTTTTCTTATTTCTTATTTGCTTGAATAAGGCCGAAATTAGTATGGCGAATAATAGAACAATTGCAGTGAATTGAAATAAAATTCCGATTTGATAATTGGAACCATGCAGACTTTTTATCAGTACGAAGTCGTTGAGGGCTAGAGTTCCTAGAATGATTCCATCTAGTACAGAGTAAATAATATGTAATTTGAAAGTGTGTTTTTCCTCTTTGGTTAATAGATGTAAAACTTTTACTATTCTCATTCGTTTTTTTGTTGTTAATTTTGGGTGATATCAGGGAAAAGTATAAGCAATGGTGAATTGTTAATTCTGTTTGTTGCTAAAGAATAATAAGTTCACAAAATAAATATACAACTAAATATGTCAGAGTGCTTATAATCGCGAGAATGTTCTGTTTTAAATTGACCTTTCCGATTAATAAGCCTACAAAGCTAATAAAAATTAATTTTTTATCAAATTAAAATAATCTATTTACTAAAAATTGAACATCAGTCTTACTTAGCATTGGATTTAGCTTGTTTTCTATATCTTCTGGGTAGTGCCATAGCGACTTTAGGGATTCAAACATAGCTCGTTGCTGAGTATTCTCGGGTGATAATATACAAGTCAATTTCTTAATTTTTCCTTTTTTAACGTCCAAATTTAGCTCAATACCTATATTCTTAAACAAAAAACTATTTTTAAAGTGGTAATTGGGGGAGTACCCAAAATTCCATTCTCTGGTTTTATACTTTTTTGTACAGAGATTTTCTATTTGTTCTTCGTTCTGCCTGTTTAATGTATATATATCGGCTAAAAAAAATGTTTGTAAATATTTGAAAAGCCCTTTATTAAAGGTTTCTATCCTTGTTGTGGACGCTAGAAAGTTCGAGATGTTAGTTACTTCGCGTTTGACTGATTGTATCGCTTTTGAATTATATCGCTCAGTGTGTACATTTAGTGCCCTGTTCAGATTTTCGAGCATACTATTATATAATAGTGTACCATGATGTAATACTCTATTTTTAAAGATATGTTCTGCATTTCCGCTCACTTTTTTATTTTGGATAAAAATATCGTTCCTTGGGCTAAATTCAGCCTGAATTCCAAGTTGGATTAGATAATCCAATACAGGTTGGGTGTATTTCCTGAAATTGACTGGATTTTTGCCCGAATTAAGAATAAAGGAGAAATTGAGATTTCCTAAATCATGAAAAACGGTACCTCCGCCCGATATTCTTCGTATCACAGGAATTTTTTTGGAAAGAGTGTATTGATGATTTATCTCAGCCAGTGCATTTTGGTGTTTCCCAACAATAATTGATGGGCTATTCCGGTACAATAGAGTAAAATCATCGCTGAAATTTTTTAATAGGTATTCTTCCGTTGCAATATTGAAATATGGATTTGTACTTTCCTGTAATATAATTTTCATTTGTTTATATTTTAAAATTTACCACATAGACACATTGTTAACAAAAGAAAAATTTTTGAACCAGATAAGTCATTTTAGTGCACATAGTGAAAATTTTTCTACGCTTATTACTGACTTTCGCCCTGTGCCATATATTCATGCTCTTATGTGTCTATATTTATTTAGTCTTGTGTGTTTTATTTGTTAATTTTAAAGAAAAACTACATAGACACATTAACTACATAGATTTTTTTTTAGCTAAAAAGTCATTTAGATGTTATCAGAGTAAAATTTCTTGCAAAATTTCCTACATTAATTTACTTACTTACTTTTAATTATACCAACGTGTCAGATACATGAAAAAGTATTCATTATTTTTTTGCTTTTACCAGTGAATATCTTTAAAAAATAGTGTTTTTATCTTCAACGTAGATGATGAATTTTAGTTATAAATAATTTATAATTCAGAATTTGCAATTAATATTTATTTTTGTTAAAAAAAATGAGAGCTAAAAGAGATAAAGCCATAAAAGATATTACAGACCTAGATGAATTAGAATCTATTATAAAGCAGTGTAAGTCATGTCATGTAGGTATGGTTGATGGAAATATGCCTTATGTTTTAGGATTTAATTTTGGCTACAAGGATAAGGTTATTTACCTGCACAGTTTGGCCTATGGGAAGAAAATAGAAATTTTGAAGCAAAATCCTAATGTGAGTGTTGAATTTGACACCGATCACCATTTTTTTTCGCGTCATGAGCAAGTTGCCTGTTCTTGGCGAATGGCTTACCGAAGCGTTATTGTTAATGGAAAAGCCGAATTTGTGAATGATTATGATCAGAAATTAGAAGCCCTTACTATTCTCATGTCCCATTATTCGAATAAAGAATTTTCTTTTAATAAACCATCCGTAGATAATATCTTGATTATAAAAATTCCGGTAGAGGAAATTCGGGGGCGTTCCTTTGAATATTAATTTTTTAACACTTGTTAAAAAATTAATAATGAATTAATTGTATTAATTTTTTAATTTTTGTTAAATTTTTTTTAAATTAAGTTATTATATATTAAAAAAAACTCCTTATTTTTGAAACATTCAAAACCTAATATTAATTTAAATAGTGAGTTTTATGAAGAAAATTGCAATTTTACTTGCCATGGTGCTCTTTGCCGGTTTGCAGGTAATGTGGGCTCAGTCAACTGTCACCGGTTCGGTGAAAGATGCTGAAGGAGCTTCATTACCAGGTGCAACTGTTAGAGCACAAGGATTTTCAGGTGTTGGTACGGTAACGGATATGGATGGAAAATATTCCTTACAAGTACCTCAAGGAGCTACCAATCTCGTCTATTCTTTTGTGGGTATGAAAGAAAAAGTCGAAGCGATAAATGGTCGTACAACAATAGATGTAACTTTAGAATCAGCTGATGTGGCTGTTGATGAGGTTGTTGTTACTGCTATTGGCGTTAAGAAAGACGCTAAAAAATTAGGCTATTCGGTACAGTCTGTTAATGGTGACGATATTAGTAGAACTAGTAATGAAAATATTGTTAATGCTTTGAACGGAAAAGTTGCCGGCGTTAATATTAATAATTCATCAGGAAGTGCTGGTGCATCATCGTATATCGAAATTCGCGGTGCTGCTTCCTTAACTGGAAACAATCAGCCTTTATTCGTTGTTGATGGGATACCTATCAATAACTCTGGTGGAGGTACAGGTCAGAGCGTAGCCGGTGTGGATGAGTCTAACCGTGCTATCGACCTTGACCCTAATACAATTGAATCTATCAACGTCTTAAAGGGTGGTGCAGCTACAGCTCTTTATGGATTACGTGCTGCCAATGGCGTTATCATTGTAACCACCAAAAAAGGTAAAATTGGTAGTAACAATTTTAACGTACACGTTAGATCATCCATGAGAATTGAGCAAATAACTCAGACTCCTGCATTGCAGAATAAATTTGCACAGGGTTCTCATTATTACGCAGATTATCTTCGTGGATTTGGATTACCTGCAACAGACGTATTAAGTCCTGATGCTCAGATGTATAATGGTGTAAGCTGGGGGCCTGCATTATCCGATTTACGTTATACTACCGATGGTACATATATTCCCGGTGATAATTATTACGGTGGTGGGGTAACTCCAATGGATGAATATATGAAAAAATGGAATCCAAACGGACGTTTAGTATTGGCTACCGATCCTTTGGCAGGAAGTACAACACCTACTGCTTATGATCCTTATGCATTTTTCCAAACGGGTACTGCATATAATAATTATGCTGACATTACTGGTGGTACAGACGTTAGTTCTTTCTTTCTGTCTATTAGTAATGACAACAACGAATCGATTATTCCGAATAATACATTTGATAAAACAGCCCTTAAATATAGTGGGGAATTTGATTTTACCAGTAAATTTTCTGGTGGTATAGATTTGAACTATGTTATTTCTGGTGGTAATCGTATTCAAAGAGGTTCTAATATTTCTGGAGTAATGCTTGGCTTATTGCGTACTCCTCCTACATTTGATAACTCTGGAGCAGGTTTGGATGCTTCCTCTTTCGTTGATGGAAAATTAGGTTATCAGTTTTTAGATGGGGGTGAGCGTACTTATCGTGATGGTGGTGGATATGATAATCCTTACTGGATTGCTAATAATATATCATACAAGGATAAAGTAAATCGTACCATTGGTAACGTGCATTTTAACTATAAACCTTTAGACTGGTTAAGCTTTTCCTATCGTTTTGGTGGTGATGTTTATTCTAAACAGGTTAAAGAATATTTCACTAAAAATTCAAGAGCCCATACCGATGGTTACAGAAATAAATATAATGAAATTAATCAGGAAATAAACTCCGATTTGATGATGATAATTAATCGTGACATCAATGAAGATTTGAATATTAATTTCATGCTGGGGCAAAATATGTATGAGCATAAATATAATTATACTCAAGGTATTGCCAACGGTTTAACAGAAACCGATTTTTATAATCTTTCTAATACAAGTGCTGTTCTTGCTTATGAGGGAACAACTCACAAAAGAACTATGGCTTATTATGCAGCATTAGATTTTTCTTATAAAAATATGTTATATATCGGATTAACGGGGCGTAACGAGTGGTCAACCACTATGCCTGAGGGATCTAATAATTTCTTCTATCCTTCGGCTAACTTAGGCTTTGTTTTTAGTGAATTAGTACCTAAAAATGATATTTTATCATTTGGTAAATTACGTGCTTCTTATGCTATTGTAGCTAACGATGGCCCTGCTTATGCAACACAGACTTATTTCGGTACACCTGTAATTGGTGATGGTTGGACAGATGGCCTTTCTTGGCCTTTCTTAGGAGCTTCGGCTTTTGGTTATACCGGTTCAATGGGTGCTTCTTCTTTCCGTCCAGAGAAAATGATTTCAATGGAGGTTGGTGCTGACTTACGTTTCTTCAATAGCCGTTTGAAGTTAGATTTGTCTTATTTTAAACAAGAAAATTCAGACTTACTGCTTTATGTACCTGTTGCGGCTTCTACTGGTTTTACCAGTCAGTATCAGAATGCGGCTAAAATGCATACTACTGGTATTGAGGCTATTTTAAAAGCCACTCCGGTAAAAACGAAATCTTTCAGCTGGGATTTGATTGTGAATTTCTCCAATCCTAATACAGTGGTTGATGAGTTGGCTCCCGGTGTAGATAATATTTTCTTAGGTGGATTTACCGAGCCTCAGGTTCGTGCCGTTGCAGGTGAAGTATATCGTACCATTTATGCTACCGATTGGAAAAGAGATAAAGCTGGAAATGTTGTAATTAACGATGATCCTACGGCCGAATTTTTTGGTTTCCCGATGATGAATGACCAAATGGAAGCTAAAGGTCAGATTGCTTCTAATTTTACCGTTGGTATTACAAATAGTTTTTCTTTTAAAGGCCTTACTGTTAGTGCGCTACTGGATATTAAAAATGGAGGTTTGATGTGGAATGGTACTAAAGGAGCTTTATATTATTTTGGTGCCTCAAAAGACACTGAAAACCGTGGCGATAAAAAAGTCTGGGAAGGAACTTTAGGTCATTATGATGCTAATGGAGATTTAATGCATTACGATGCTAGCGGAAATGAAACTGCTGGACCCGGTGATGTGAACGCAAACTCAGTTGTTGTTGATGAGAACTGGTATTGGTGGGATGGTGCAGGTAGTGGCTTTACCGGTCCTTCTTCTCCTTTTATTGAAAAAACCGATTGGATACGTTTAAGAAATGTTTCTGTTTCTTATGATTTGAATAGTGCATGGTTTGGAAAATCGTTCTTAAAATCAGCTCAGGTATTCTTTATAGGAACCAATTTATTTTTGAGTACTCCATACACTGGTATCGATCCGGAGACCAGTTTATTAGGAAATAGTAATGGTCAGGGATTTGATTATTTCAATATGCCCGGTACTAAATCGTACCAATTTGGTTTAAAATTAGGATTTTAATTTAAAAATGAGAGTAATTATGAAAATAACATATAAAGTAGCGATACTATTAATCGCAACGATTACTTTTGGGGCATGTTCAAAAACGTGGATTGATCCGAGTATCAATAATGACCCCGATAAGTTAACAGAAATATCTATGAGCTCATTAGTACCTTCTATAGAAGCCGAATTGGGCTATGTGTACGGGGGTATGGATGTGGCCGGATATTCTGCTATCTGGATGCAACAAATAAAAGGTGTCGACCGACAAGCAGGTGCCGTTGATAATTATAATATTACAGCTGCTGATGTAAATAATGCATGGAATACTTTTTATTCCGGCCCAATGGAAAATGCTCATTATTTGATGCAATTGGCCGATCAAAAAAAATCTCCACATTATAAGGGGGTAGCTCAGGTTCTTATGGCTGTTGCTTTAGGTACGGTTACCGACCTTTGGGGAGATGTTCCTTATTCTGAGGCTTTTAAAGGATCTGATAATTTTTCTCCAAAATTTGATAGCCAGAAGGATATTTATACGGCTATTAACAGTTTATTAACCGATGCTATCAGCAATTTGGAAAGTACAACCAATGTTGTTGATCTTCCATCTGATGGGAGTGATTTTATCTATGATGGTGATGCTTCTCTTTGGGTAAAAGCTGCTTATACTTTACGCGCCCGTTATGCAATGCATTTATTGAAATTAGGTAGTGTAAATTATGGCAATGTTTTATCTGATTTATCTAAGGGTATCTCCAATGCAACTGAAAATATGGCTCAACCTTTTGGAAACTCACAATCAAGTGCTAATCCTATGTTTCAGTTTAATGATCAGCGTAGTGGGTATATTACGGATAATAACTATTTCCAAAATATGCTTTCAACAGCCAACGATCCCCGGGCTTCGGAATTAACTTTCGATGGTTTTTGGGCTCAAATAGGTGCATCTGTTGAGTTTACTCAATATACCGAAGCTTTATTTCTGAAAGCCGAAGCAGCTTTTCGTAATAATGATGAGACTACTGCAAAACAGGCACTTAAAGATGCTATTGATGCTTCTTTAGCTAAATATGGTGCTTCTGATGCTGCTTGGGTAACTGCTAAGCAAACAGCCATTGATGCATTAACTGGTAATGCTTTATTAACAGAAATTATGACACAGAAATACATTGATTTGATGTATTCTCCTGAGTCTTTCGTTGATTATCGTCGCACAGGTATTCCCGCTCTTACTCCTACTTTTGGGAATAAGGTAGCTCGCCGATATCCTTATGCACAAAACGAAAGAACTTATAACAGTAATACACCTTCAGTTCCTGATGTATTTGCTCCTGTATGGTGGGATAAGTAAAATAAAATACTCTTTTAAAAAAGGCAGGTTTTATTAAACCTGCCTTTTTTTCTTTCTTTGCTTTTATAATTTTATATGTAGTGTAGTTTTTCCTTGATTTTTAAACTGAAAATTAATATTTAATTATTAGTTATTATCTTCGTCATTTTATTTACAAAAAAAATACATGAAAACTATAAATTTTGATGATAGCTCAACAGACGCAGTCCATTTACTTGAGAATGTTACTTCATTTATTCTTTTGGTAGAATTACCGGAAGGTTTAACTTTTCATAAACATTTGGGAAAGCCAGAGATTGAATTGAGTGAGAAAAAAATAGTCGTTGTTCAGAAGGTGTTGTGCGACAGCGAAGGTCTTAATTTTAAATTCAAATTGAATAGCGAAGCCGGGAGGGTAGATTTGAAATTTAAAGCAAAAGCATTGGTTGGAAAAGGGAAAGAGCAATTTTTGGCTCATTTGGATTTAATTATACCGCTTTTAATTTCTAACTCAGGTAAAAAAGAGGAAAAAATTAGGGTAACTTTGTGAATGATGAATTACATTATAGACGATTTGAAATACAAGTACGCTTAAATGTCTATTAAGCAATGGTGAATTATTAATTGTGAATTCTGTTTGTTGATAGAGAATAGTTTGTTCTCAAAATATAATATACAAATAAATATATTAGAGTTCTTATTAACAATATTTTAAGGTCTTTTTTTTCTTTATCCCTTGATTCTCTCTGAGTTTTTCATTAAATTGTAAAAAAAACGATTATGAAAAAAATTGGGATTCTTTTTTTAACTTTATTCTTCACTTTGAACTTATTTGCACAGCAAATTCCCGCTTCTGCACACTTTAAGATAAAATCGGAGAACAGCAAGGGAAATAGTACAAACAAAAGTACAGATAATTTTAAAGACAACAGTAAAGGAACATCAATGCTTCCTATTATTGGTGATGCTCTTTCCGCTGTCCGCTATCTGGAAGATTCTCTTGGTGTAGAAGTTGTACGAATTGAATACGATATTATTAAAGATGCTAAAGCATCTTATCGTACGCTTTATACCGGATTAAGCTATGGTGTTGTAGCTTTGGGAGATTACCGAATAAAAAAAATTAAATTGGACGCTTATAAAAAGGTGAATGATAAATGGTCTATTTTTGACTCAAACCAGCGAGACTCCTATTTAGCTATACTCACGGTAAAACCAACAAAAACAGAAGAATATGCTTTTGATGTATCAGTGGCTGAATTCGCGGAGGGTTATACGGCCGCACATTTTGCTATTATTTATTATCATTAATTGTTGTCCGATAAAACTCGGAATTAGTAAAAAATTGTATTTAAGTGTTTGAAA
>CAYQXT010000085.1:0-11420 GCA_964421365.1 uncultured Bacteroidaceae bacterium | reverse complement strand
AGGTTTTCACGATGTCCTTTCGGTACTCATCAGTGGGCATAAAATTAAGGCTAAATTGTCTTCAAAAGACGATAAATTAATAAAAATTATCCAAAAAATACTGATTGAGATAAATCCCGAATACTACGAACGCTTTGAGATTACCGAAGAACTACTCAAAGGTTTTGATGCCATCATTGCCACCGGAAGCAATAATTCAGGTCGGTATTTCGATTATTATTTTGGTAAATATCCGCATATTATACGCAATAATCGTAATGC
This sequence comes from uncultured Bacteroidaceae bacterium, assembly GCA_964421365.1. GTDB lineage: Bacteria > Bacteroidota > Bacteroidia > Bacteroidales > DYOH01 > CAYQXT01. Next base: position 11,159 of record CAYQXT010000085.1, on the reverse strand, counting down.
AGTAGCTATTCTGAGCGGAAAAGAAAGCACGCAGGAATTACAAAAACTGGCAGATGATGTTTTTCTGTATTACGGTTTGGGTTGTCGCAATGTTTCCAAACTTTTTGTTCCTCAGAACTATGATTTTTTTCCGCTTTTTAAGGCATTTGAAAAGTATGGCGAATACATCAACCATAATAAATATGCTAATAATTACGAATACCGCCGAACTATTTATCAAATGAATCAAGTTTTGCATTGGGATACCGGATTTGCCCTCTTCAAAGAAGATACGCAAATAGCCTCACCAATAGGTGTTGTTTTTTACGAATTCTACGAAAATAAAGAAAGCCTGAAAGCCCGTTTAGCTATTGAAAATGATAAAATTCAGTGTGTAGTGGCTAATCCAATAGATTTTTCGCAGGTTATACATTTCGGACAAGCACAATTCCCCGAAGTTTGGGATTATGCCGATAATGTTGATACCTTAGAATTTATAGCTAGTTTATGAAAAAACTAATCCTTCTAGCCGGTGCCACCGCCGTGGGAAAAACCGATTTGGCCATAGAAATAGCCCGATATTTCCATACCGAAATTGTCTCAGCCGACTCGCGACAGCTATACAGAGAAATGTGTATTGGCACCGCCGTACCTGATAAGCAGCAATTGGCCACAGTACCACATTATATGATACAAAATCACTCGGTTACAGAAAATTATAATGCCAGCAATTTTGAGTTCGATGTACTGCATATACTCGATAAACTATTTGAAAAACATGAATTTGTAGTATTTACAGGAGGTAGCGGCTTGTACATTGATGCTGTTTTGAATGGAATTGATGATTTGCCCGATATCGACCCAAAGATCAGAGCCGATTTGGCCGAAAGATTAAACAAAAAGGGTATAGACGACCTTCGTTTTGAGCTAAAAACAATCGACCCGGAATATTATGCCAAAGTAGATTTACAAAATCCAAAACGCATACAAAAAGCCCTTGAAGTTTTCTACATGACCGGAAAGCCATACAGTCGTTTCCTATCGCAACCTAAACAAATACGCCCTTTTGAAACCATCAAAATTGTCTTAGATCGCCCGCGCGAAGAACTCTACTGGCGTATAAACCGGAGGGTGGAACTTATGATACAACGAGGATTAGTCGATGAAGTAGAGAATCTCTTGGAGTACAGAGATTTACATTCCTTGCAAACCGTAGCTTATAAAGAAATTTTTGATTATTTGGATAAAAAATACACCTTAGCAGAAGCAATAGATTTGATTCAGCGCAATACAAGGAAATATGCACGCAAGCAAATTTCGTGGTTTCGCCGCGACAAACAAAATAAGTGGTTCAGTCCCGAGCAAAAGGAACAAATCCTTGAGTTAATTATAAATGACTAATTACAAATTACGAATTCAGTTTGTTCGCGCGATAATTGAGCCTAAACGTCCAATAAGCAGCCCAACTTATTTATTTCTATATATTTTTGGGCAGTCGAGCGGGCTTTCTGCTTGTAGTAGTCTCGCCTCAGCCTGCAAAACATCGGCAAAAAAAGAGTTCCGCATGTCGCTACACTCTTTTTTGCCGTGTTTTGCAAGGCTTCGGACTTCGGCAATCTACCGCTTCAATCCCTACCGCGCGCATTCCAATAAATCAGTAAAATCCAAAACAAAAACAAAGATTGAAACCTTTAGTTTAATGATTTGCAGCCGACTTCAAAGCGTGTTTGCACCTTTGAGTGTTCTTTTTCCATTAGTAATTTGTAATTCATAATTTGTAACTAAAAATAAAATGTATAGTATAATAGTCCCGGTTTATAACCGCCCCGAAGAAGTAGAAGAACTATTAGCCTCGCTAACTAAGCAGACTTTTAAAGATTTTGAAGTAATAATCGTAGAAGACGGCTCTCAAATTCCTTGTAATGAAGTAATTAAAGCCTACGAAGAAAAGCTACCACTACACTATTTTTATAAAGAGAACGAAGGCCCGGCAATGACCAGAAATTTTGGTTACGACAAAATTCATGGCGATTATTGTATTTTTTTCGACTCAGATGTAATTGTGCCGCCCGATTATCTGAGTATTGTAGATAAGCGATTGCGGCAAAACCAGACAGATGCTTATGGCGGTCCCGATCGAGCAGATGCATCTTTTAATCAGGTTCAAAAATCCATAAATTATGCCATGACATCCTTTATTACCACAGGAGGCATACGTGGCGGAAAAAAAAAATTAGACAAATTTTATCCGCGAAGTTTTAATATGGGCGTATCCAAACACGCCTTTCATGAAATAGCCGGCTTTGCCGAAATGCGCTTTGGAGAAGACCTCGATTTTAGCATTCGCCTGTTGCGCAATGGTTATAATACCCAGCTAATTGAAGATGCTTATGTATATCATAAACGGCGCAGCAAATACCGCCAGTTTTTCAAACAAGTGCATAATTCCGGCATTGCACGCATACACCTTTATCGCCTTTATCCCGAAACCTTGAAAATAGTCCATTTCCTGCCCGCAGCCTTTACGGTAGGATTTATTTTCTTACTGCTTTTGAGTATTGCATTTCCTGCCCTACTTGACTTCTTGGCCTTTTTTATTCTCGTAGTTTTTATCGACTCTTTGCGTCTGAATAAATCCTTAAGCGTAGCAGCACTTTCTGTTTGGGCTACATTTGTACAACTTTGGGGCTACGGAACCGGATTTATACGCGGCGTATGGTATATTTTACTCAAAGGTGACAAAAATTTTCAGGCATTTAAAAAAAATTTTTATAAATAAATTCAAACCATAAGAATTCACGCAAATTATTATGATTTATTAATCTTTTTTGTATTTCTGACGAAAATCAATGAGAATGGAATTACAATCTATACATAAACAGGACATTATGATAAAAATGAAAAATATCAATAAAGTTATTGTTTTATATGGCGCAAGACAGGCCGGAAAAACTATATTGAAGTGCGTAGTGGAAAATTATTTGCTTACGAAATAAAATTTTCAAAGTATTTTCTGCCCGAAGCCCAAATTGAGCAAATGAATACGCAAACCAAAGAGTCAATGAGGAACTTTTAACTTTTGAGGATCTCAGGCAAGCCAAATATCTGCATTTGTATTTAGACCATAAAAATATTAGCGATATTGCTTTGCTATCCCTTTAAATATCCTAAAAATAGATGGAATAGACTTGAATTCTAATCCGCTGCATACCATTTATTTGGATATGGAATGGCTGCTCGAAACCCTGAATTTAAGCCACTGTGGAATAGAAAATTTGAACAATATACAGATAGAAGTTCGCATTTGTAAACTTGTTTTGCAAAATAATGAGATTAAAAGTATCGCAGATTGTAATTGGGCTTTTGCTGTAGAAAAAATAGACCTTTCGCATAATTATCATTACGCAAATTGGCACAAATCCGGTACTTTCTACATTCAGTTTTTAAATCTTAGCCATAATAAATAAGCCATATTAATCCCCAAGAAAAAAAAATATCGAAGATAAAAGACCTGTATTTGTATCCTAATCCGTTAGACCCCCAATGGGTGTGTGAATATATTCCTGAACTAAAAAAATTGGAAGAACTTAAAGTGGGCATTTTTATTATGGGCAAAGACTATGAATTAGATGAATGGGAAAAATTGGCAAAGGAGTATAGTTTGGATGATGAATTACCGTCGTATAAAGTTTATTCGGATAATTTTTTTATTAGTAAATATCCGGTAGCAAGGGCTGATTTCAGGCGATTTGTAGAAGTTACCGGATACCAGATAGAGGCCGAAAAAGAAAATTGGGCTTCTTTATTTAAAGGAAATGAAGTGTTTAAAGAAGTAGGCCTAAACTGGCGTTGCGATGTAAACGGTAATTTTCTGTCGGAATGGAACAGCGAGAGGGAAAAGCATCCGGTGGTATTTATATCTTGGAACGATACCAATGCTTATTGCCAATGGATGAGCGAAATTAGTGGCTTGTCCTTTAGTTTGCCCACCGAAGCCGAGTGAGAATACGCTGCACGTGGAGGCGTAAATACGCAGAACCATAAATATGCCGGTAGTGATAATTGGCAAAAAGTGGCTTAGACGTTTCAGAATTCGGGCGATAAGTTTCTCTTGCAGCACTAATATTTGTCTAACCAGCAAAGTAATAGAAGGCATTTTATCTTTTCGAGGCCACCCTATTAATAAATTTCCATTAATCATACAAATAAGTTAAACAATAGTTTATTTACAGGCTAAATTTAGACAAAATTTAAAAAATCCATGTTTTCTAATGTGCCTATTGTGGTTTCCCTTTAAATGTATTTAAATGACTAATAGTGTTAAAAATCTATATAGTTAATCTTACAATCTAAACAAATAAAACTTCAAAATGCCGAAAAATACTTCATCAAGAGCTGATGAGCTGCAGAATAAGCATTTTTATCCCCCTTTAAAACCAGAGCTTCTAATTCTTTTAAAGAAGCCGTAATTTTGTCGTTTTCATAAAAATGTTCAATCAAACTCGATTTTATGAGCTGGTGCATCCAGTTTTTCGTTTGCTGAGTCCGCCGATAGCTCAGATAGCCTGATTTTTGCACTTGCACAAAATAATCGCTTATATTTTGCCAAACCGTATCAATTCCCTCTTTGGTGTAGGCCGAGCAAGTCTGTACATTCACCGGAAAATTGGAATCAGGCATAGGATAAAGATGCAAGGCAGAGAGATAGGAGGATTTTGCCTGTTGCGCTTTTTCTTTATTGTGACCCTCAGCTTTATTAATCACCAAAACATCGGCCATTTCCATAATACCACGCTTCATGCCTTGAAGCTCATCACCTGCGCCGGCAAGCATCATCAGCAGAAAAAAATCAACCATAGAATGTACCGCCACTTCTGACTGCCCAACACCCACAGTTTCTATAAAAATAATATCAAAACCGGCCGCTTCGCACAAGAGCATCGTTTCGCGTGTTTTATTTGCCACACCACCCAAACTACCACCACTTGCCGAAGGACGAATAAAAGCATTGGCATCGCCGGAGAGTTGTTCCATGCGGGTTTTATCGCCCAGAATACTTCCGCCACTACGCTCGCTGCTAGGGTCTATGGCTAGCACAGCCAGTTTGTGCCCTTTGGCAGTAAGTTTCGTTCCTAGCGTTTCTATAAAAGTGCTTTTCCCTACCCCCGGAACGCCCGTAATACCTATGCGCATAGATTTTCCGCTATACGGCAAACAACGCTCTATAATTTGTTGCGAAAGCTTAATGTGTTCCGGTAAATTGCTTTCTATTAATGTAATCGATTTGCTCAAAACCACCCTGTCGCCCGATAAAATGCCGGCTACATATTCCTCTAAAGAATATTTTTTGCGCTTAATTCTTTTAAATTTATTCACCGAGTCCGTATTTACCGAAGGAGGTTTTTCAACGCCTTTATTTACGTGCAAAGTACTTTTCTTTTTTTCGCTCATTTTTATTAAATTAATTAATGGGGCGTTAAGTGTGTGTGTAATTTGTTGATTTATAGTTAAATCCTTTCAGAAACATCTGAGTTGTATTTTATTGTTAATCAATATTATTCGCGCATTAGCAACTAAAATTAAACAAACTATTGCTAAAACTCACTGCAAAAATAGAATGCTTTTTTAATTTTTACCATATTTTATTGCTATTTTTTCAAAATCTAGAGACCCGAATCCCAATTCCCAATTTTAATTTGTACTTTTGTTTAAAAAAGAATGGATAGCTATTTTGAGGATGAAAATTATGAAAATATAGATTTCAGTGAGCAGAGTCTTGCAATTGGAGATTACGAAAACTGCCGCTTTGAAAATTGCCGCTTTGCCGAGACTGACTTATCGGATATAAATTTTACAGACTGTGCGTTTTCTTCTTGCGATTTGAGCAATGCCAAAATTTATAATACCGGTTTTCGGGAAATGAAATTTCAAAATTGTAAATTATTGGGTTTACAGTTTGGCGACTGTAATAAATTTTCGCTTTCGTTTGAATTTGTTGATTCTATACTCAATTTTTCCGCTTTTCATCAACTTAAACTTAAAAAAACTCATTTCACAAATTGCAAATTGCAGGAGGTTAGCTTTGCCGACACTGATTTGAGCAGCTCTATTTTTAATAATTGCGATTTTAGCGGAGCGCACTTTGAAAACACCAATCTAATGAAAGCCGACTTTAGCCATTCTTTTAATTATTCCATTCATCCTGAAAATAACCAGATTAAAAAAGCTAAATTCTCACTACAAGGGATTGCAGGACTTTTAGAGCAATATGATATTGTTGTTACTTAGTAAAGAAGTTGAGTGTTAGGACGTGCGAAGAAAGAATGAAGAAAAAAGAATGTAAAATGAAGAAGCATTAGTATCGTATTAATCATTAGACATTAATAATTAAAAGAAATGAGTATTTGGAATATTTTTAAACGAAAAACTGCTGATGAAGCAGAAAAGCCATTGAGAGAAGAAATTAAAGAAGCAATTGCCGATACTTCTGCAAAAATTAAAACTTTAGAAGCCGAAAATGAAGAATTAAATAAATGGTCATTAGAATTAATTAATCAGGTTTTTAAAGTACCCAAAGAGTTTTGGTATCAAGAATTGGATTCCTACGAAAAAATTAAAAAAGTAGATAAAAATACTCATATTAATAGCGATTTAATACATGAAACTGACTCTTTAATAGAACGTTATCAGAAACAAATAGAAATCCGGAATTTTAAAATCACTTTTTATAAATTGTTACTTAAAAAATACGAAAAAGCCTTAAACTCAGCTCTGAAACAAGAAAAATACGAAGCTATTTGGGCTAAAGAGCAAGCTCTTTTAAATGAGTTAGAGGAGCATAAAAAGCGCATTAGAAAAATGGAAAGTTCAACCGACAATCAGCTATTTGAAAAGGAAAGTGAACTGAAATCCATACAAGATGAAATCCGCGATAAAAAGGAAAATCTTGACATGGACAAAAAGGTTTTTCATGAGCTAAATCAATTGAGCCAAAAAATGGATAATTCGGCAGATGTCGATGAAGATTTCTATCAACAAGAAATTCAGAGAATAATAAATGAAACTGGCCATTGAAGAGTGAAAAATTAAGAGCGGCGACCTCGTAGCATGAGCGTCATGAAAACAGAAAATTTTGAAAAAAATTTCACTATGTGGCTGTAAGACTCTACAGGTTTTCAAAACCCGTAGAGTCTCATGTCGAATCTTATTTGAAACGGAAACTTTTTACTAAAATTCCCTTAAATGACTAATGAGTCCAGTATAAAAAGGTGAATTTGTATCAAAATCGGTCGGACATCTTTATTAATCAATTGTAAATAAGCTATCTATTCGTTGCGATTTCAATAAATCTATCCGTCCGACCGGTTTTTAGACCGAATTCGCTAATATATTTCAAAAAAAATTCTCTTGTTATCTAAAAATATAAACAATGAAAGAAATAATAAAACAAGCCGAAAATTACATAAAACAAGTCTTAGAAAAAGTCGAAAAAGGGCACGATTGGCAGCATATAAACCGCGTGCGAAATACCGCTCTAAAAATAGCCAAAAGGGAGGGAGGAGATATTTACATCATTGAATTAGCCGCTCTGTTACACGATATTTCAGATGCTAAATTTAATGGTGGAGACGAAAAAGCAGGTAAGAAAAAAACCATAGAATACCTGAAAATACTCGCTCTATCAAATGAAATGATCGAAAAAGTAGCTGAAATTGTGGACAAAATCTCTTTTAAAGGCGGTTTTAACGATAATATTGAAAAAAATATAGAATTGCAAGTCGTTCAGGATGCCGACCGTTTGGATGCCATTGGAGCAATCGGAATTGCACGTGCTTTTAATTACGGCGGCTACCGAAATCGCGAAATCTATAATCCGGATATTTTACTAAGGCAATATGATTCACCCCAAGCCTATCATAAATCCGATGCACCTACAATAAATCATTTCTACGAAAAATTGCTCCTTCTGAAAGATAGAATGAATACCCAAACAGGGAAAAAAATGGCAGAGAAACGACATCATTTCATGGAACTTTTTCTCAAAGAATTTTTAGAAGAAATAGGCTAAAATATTAATTATTCCAGTATAAAAAGGTGAATTTGCATCGAAATCAGTCAGACGACTTCATTAATCAATTGTAAATGAGCTGTCTATTTTTACAGTTTTAATAAATCTATCCCTACGACCAGTTTTAAGACCGAACTCATTAATGTTTCGTTGTTCATGGATAACTTGTTCGTTGCAAAAAGTCATTCAAAAACATCTTTTTTATTCGATAAAAATTTTACTTTTATACTTTAAATGAAATTTAACCACACAGACATTAATTAGTGAAGAGTTAAAATTTAATAGTGAAAACGAAAGTAATATAGTGATAGAAAACTTTTCACTATTAGTTTCTCACTTAATAGTAAATAATTAGCGTAGAAAATTTTGGAAAAACTTTCACTAAAACACACTAAAATGACTTATTTGGTTCAATATAATTGTTATTGGTAGCAGAATTCACAATTTACCAGTAATAATTAATGAAACGTGGTTAATCTTAAAATATAAACAAATGAAAAATTTATTAAACAAAATAGAAAATCTCATCCATAAACAAGATACTGATTTTCATGCCGGCTTTATTCTGGAAGAACTGGATCTAATCGAAGAAAAACACGTTATCTCCAAAGAAGAATATTTTCGTTTTTTGGATTTAAGCGCCCGAAAAGAGTTTCTGTCCAAACTAATAGACGATGAAAAGCGAAACCAGTGGGCAGAAAAAGTTTTCAAAATTATCCAAAAGACAAACTACGGACTTGGCGATATGTTTGAGCAGCGAGTAAGCGAACATCCCGAAAAAACACTCTTTGTAAACTTAGCGGCAGGGAAAAAGGAAAACTACACATACTTTCAAATATTCAATTATATACAAGAAGTTGCGGCGAGTTTTTATGCCCTGAAAAAAGAACCGCGTGTAGCCATATTATCGGCCAATTCTGTTGATAGTGCCAGTGTGGATCTGGCCTGTCTGATGTATGGAATTTACGATACACCACTAAATATTCATTTTTCGGAAGAGATAGTAGAAAATATATTTACAGAATTGGAAATTAATATTGTAGTTACCGATACTTTAGATAGAATTCTGTTACTAAAAAAAGTAAAAGAGGATTACAATATTGATTTTGAGATAATTGTCAGTCAGCCAATTGAGGAAGAAGGGGTGACTATTCTCCAGGAAAAAGCCAAAGAGCTTAATTACAAAGAAGTAGATGAAATTTTAAAAAAACGCCCTATTCTGCCCCTGAATCAAGTAGCCACAACCATGTTTACTTCAGGCAGCACAGGAATGCCTAAAGGAGTTTCTTTTTCGTACTACAACCTGATTACTAAGCGCTTTGCGCGCCATGCCGCTTTACCTAAAGTGGGTAATGAAACAATGCTTTGTTTTCTCCCTCTTTTTCATACTTTTGGGCGCTATCTTGAGCTTATGGGTTCTATTTATTGGCATGGCACCTATGTATTTGTGGGCAATACATCATCAGATACTTTGTTGAAACTTTTTCCGGAAATGAATCCTTCCGGTTTTATCAGCGTTCCTATCCGCTGGATGCAGCTCTATGAGCGAGCAATGCAAAAGCTCGATAATATTGCCAACGATGACTTGCGAAAAGAAATACTGCGCAAAGAAATCATTGGAACGAATCTACATTGGGGATTGTCGGCTGCCGGCTATTTAAGCCCCAAAGTTTTCCACTTTTTTCAGCAAAACGGCGTGGAATTATGCAGTGGTTTTGGTATGACCGAAGGCACCGGCGGAATTACCATGACACCGCCTGGCGATTATGTAGACAATTCTACCGGCAAAGCGCTTCCGGGTGCATATACTAGATTAAAAGAAAATGGAGAATTGGAAATTAGCGGCCATTATATTGCCCGTTATCTTGAAGAAGCATCGCCAAAGAGTATTATACCATATCCTTCTGAAAATCAAGATGAAAATTACTGGTTACCTACCGGTGATATTTTTACAATTTCCGAAGATGGGCATCACGAAATAGTGGACAGAGTAAAGGATATTTATAAAAATAATAAAGGACAAACGATTGCACCACGCACCATCGAACAAAAATTTAATGGTGTTCCGGGCGTAATTCACGCCTTTCTTGTAGGTGATGCCCGGCCACATAACGTTTTATTGATTGTTCCTGATATGGACGATACCGTTGTGAAATCACAAAACGGTGAGGATGAACTACGTAAATATTATCACCAGATAGTTCAAACAGCTAATATCGGGGTAGCACCTTATGAACGTGTCGTTAATTTTTCTGTTCTGAAACGTGAGTTCTCTCAGGAAAAAAAAGAATTAACGGCCAAAGGCTCTTTTAACCGAAAGCAAATTGAGCGGAATTTTGCCGAAACCATTAAATCCCTTTATATCTCAGATAAAATAAGTTTCCAAGTAGAAAATTTTGAAGTACTCATTCCTCGCTGGTTTTTTCGCGATTTGGGCATTTTAGAAGATGATATTTATTTTGAAAATAATTATTTTATTAATAAATCCAGTGGCAAAAAACTTTATTTTGAGGTGCTTGAGGATAAGCGCTGTGTGATTGGTGATTTTGCCTATATAATCAAAGGAAATACTCTAAATTTGGGACGTTTAGCCCGCCAGCCTATTTTATGGATGGGAAATTCACAACTCATATTATTTAGTCCGGTAAAAGAGGGCTGGGATTTACCTTTGAAAGAATATTCGGCACAAATTTGTTTCCCGTCCTGCCTGAATGCCAAGGTCGAGAAACAAGCAATTTTATCTATTTCAAGCATTAGCAATAGTCTGATTATTCTAACAAACGGTTTAATTGTTGATGCCTTATTTTTGGAAGGAAATCCACAGTTAAGAGCCATTAAGCAATTAGGAGAACAGCTGATAGAAGCAGAAAGAAGGCTAGCCATGGTAATCAGAAAACGCTTAGAAGCTTTGGCCTGCCATAGCCGCCACGAAGTACGGGCACTCGCTTACCGTAGCCTCTTAGTCTATGACCCAAATACCGATTATCAGCAAGTTTTGCCCGTATTTATTCAATCAGGAAAAACTTTTTTAGACCAGCACACCATAGAAGCCATAGCAAAGAGTCACCTAGGAAAACACCAGTTGGTTTCTTTCCGAAAAAGATTATTTGCC
>CAYQXT010000084.1:0-11507 GCA_964421365.1 uncultured Bacteroidaceae bacterium | reverse complement strand
CAGGACTTTTAAGCTATTATTTGAAGGATGCCTACAATTATCCGGCACCCGAGGGCTATATCAATGTTTCCGGTAGTTTGTTTAAGAAAGTGATTAAAAGTTTGCACCCTAAAAGCATTTTTGGTCTGCCGCGCTTAATTATAAAAGAAACTATTTTTCGGAATATGCACAATGGCAATCGCTGGGCTTTGGCTTATGAATGGAATTACTATAAATTGCGCACCGAATTTCCACGAATGGCAGCCTATCATACCTTGAGCTTTGCTTTTTATTTTAATCTATGAGTGTCTTTTTGCTACGAGTCAATTTATCCGTTTGATCGCTTCAAACGATCTGATAGGTAAGTTGTAATTATTTAATAATTAGGCTTTTATGTGTATCCCGTTGCGAATCTATATTCTTGATTATCCGTTTTTTGTGCCTTTAAATATTGATGAAATTTTAGCCGTTTATCGTAATTGCAAGTGAGAAATCAGGAAAAGAACTTGCAAAACATCGACATTATAATATTCGCAAGTCAGAAAAAGAAATTGCAAAAGCATTGCAATACAACGGCAGAGAGGACTATTTTTTTGCCCTCAAACAAGAATGGAAAGATACTATCCCCAAAAAGTGTGTAAATTACAAATTTTATATATTTGTATAATCAAACAATAAATATAAAAATTATGCAATTTACACGATCACAAATATCGGAAATATTTGAAGAAATCTTGCAAAAAGAGTCAGGATTTAATGAAATTTACGGTAAACAATACAGTAGCAGTTAAGTAAGCCGTATGTTTAATACTGCAAGAGAAGATGTAAAATTTTGGTTAAACAGACCATTATGTGACTATTACCCAATAGTTTATATTGATGCTACTTTTATTCCTACTCGTTGAGTTGACAGTGTTTATAAAGAAGCTTATTATACTATTCTTGGAGTAAAACCCGACCGTACCCGTGAGGTTCCGTCAGTAGTTAATTTTCCGACAGAAGGAGCATCGCAATGGGAAGATATTTTTGAATACTTACAGAAACGAGGCGTAAAACAAATAGATTTGTTTGTTTCTGACGGTCTTAACGGAATAGAAAATTCGATATGGAAGTATTACAAAAATGCAGATGTTCAGTTATGTGTAGTTCATTTGATGCGAGATGTTTTGAAACATGCCAAGCCTAAACATAAAGCACAAATGTCGGAAGATTTAAAAGAGGTATTCCGGACAGATGACAGACATGACAGTAAAGAAAAAACACAAAAACGATTTAAAGAATTAGGTAATAAATGGAATAAATATTATCCATCAATAAATAAAAAAGTTAATAACCGGCGATATGAACTATATTTTACCTATATCTCTTATGATTATAGGATTAGAAATATGATTTATACAACAAATTGGATAGAACGGCTTAATCGTGATTTTAAGCGAACTACACGTATGCGAGGAGCTTTGCCGAGTCCCGATGCGACTTTATTATTACTCGGCAGCGTGGCTATGGATAAAAAAACGTATAATAGAAAAGTCCCTAAATTGAACTACGAACGACAAAAATTTAAGTGGGATGACTAATTTGAAAGTTCCATTTCGGCTACGCCTTCACTTCACTTTCAAATTAGTCGTCAGAAATACAAAAATAATGAATATATTTGTAAAATATAAAAATCAAATACGCACTTTTTGGGATACTACCTTTATAATCGCTCAAAAATACTAATTTTTACTATGTTTCCCTTTTTAAAACGTCAAAGCAGCTTTTTCCGAACATTAAAAGCTCTCAAAATGATTCAAATACTGTTCGACGACAAAAAAGAACTGCATTTCCTCAAAACATAGTTTTTTGTCTATTTAATTTATTCATTACATTTTTTTAATTCACTTTTGCAGCGGCAGGATAATAGGTTAATAAGTATGAGGCAATGTTCGGGAAAGCATTGCCTCTCTTTTTGTTTTATAGCAAATTTGTCTTTCGACACTATTTTCGTTTTTTTTATCAATTTTATTATGTTAAATCTGAAAGGAATTGCTTATATTTGTATTAAAAGAGATTTTTTGGCTTTGTGCTAAATTAGAGTTCCTAATTCTCTTTTTAAAACACTTACACTGAATTATATGAATATTTTGAAACTGATTACGCAAATTATATTCATCTTGCTCGGAATAATTATTTTTATCTTATTATATCCTGCGATACTGCTAGAAATTCCGGCTATAATTATTTCTTTAATAGTGGGAATTTTAGCTTACAAATTATTTTCTTAAACCTTCTATTTCAGGGTTTTATCATTCATTTACAAATGTCCGGCTAAATTTACGTGCAAGCATGCAAGGCAGGAACAGAAAGTCAAGTATATTTTTGCACCCGACAAAAATTTCCGTCCAATCGCCTCTCCCGTTTGTTTACAGGACAGTTCCCCATAGCTCCTGTCTCGATTACTAAAACTGTTAAATTTAAACAATATTTTAATATTTTTTGTTTTTGTTTTTTTGTTTTTTTTTAATTTGTCAACGAAATACTAACTCAAAATTTATTGAATTATGAAAAATTATTTAAAGTTTTTTTCAGTTTTCATGGCATTTACAATGCTTTATACTTCATGAGAACAATACAAAACTCCACAACCAAAACAGATTGGTTTACAGGAAATTAAAATTGACTTAGCAACTCTTAGGAATGAACAAATGGATGCAATGGATTTCTTTCATACGGAATTTGAAAATCTAAAAGGAAATGAAAACCCTAAGATAAAAAAAATGATAAGTAGTTATGCTCGCTATAAGAATATAGACTTATGTCACGTTCCCTCAATTGATTTGCACTCAACAGAAGTTAATACAAATTCCTATTTTTCATCAAATCAGAACAAAAACGCACTTTTGCAATACGTTTTCTTGGACAATAAAAATTTTTCGTATAGTCTTCTAACCGGTTTCAGTCAGTTAGGAAAAGTATTGCAAACAAATGCCGGCGGTACAATAAACGCTAATTATCTGCGTTTTCCGCTAATTGCGCAACTGGCTATTGCCGGAACCCCAATCAACGATATCACTTTTTATCACTACACTATGGGGATTGCTTACTATTACGCCGTTCCTTTTGCTGTGGAAAATGATACGAAATTGGATAACCATAGCGGAGTTAGCTTCCGTTTGGGGCTGGATTTTAAACTTTTATCAAAAACTTATGGATTTCTGAATTTTAATACTTTTTATGATGCAGGGAAAAATGTGGATTATAGCTTCTTTGAAAATGAGATAGAAATAGGTTTAAAAGTTGCTTTATTTAAAAATAAAACTACAAATTAATTCTTTTTATCGCAATTTTTATGCTATTTAGACTCAAAAATACTCCATTTGGCGATTTTAGTTTTACATAAAGAAAAATATAAACACTTTTGTATCGGTAGGATAATAGGTTAATAAGTGTAGAAGGGGTGGTGTTCGGGAAAGCACCACCCCACTTTTTTTTGATTTTTTAGCGTAACTATTCAGCCCTTAAAAGTTACTCTAAAAAACATAAACAAAGATACTGTCCCAAAAAAGTGTGTAAAGTCAAAGTTTTCAAAATTTATAAATTTATAAATTTGAAAATAAAAAAAATAAAAATAATAGACTTTACACAGGAGCAAGTTACAAAAATTTTAGAGAAAATTGCAAATGAGAAAGAAGGCTTTAATAAAGTAATGCAAATAGCCATAGAGGCCTTAATGCGAGCAGAACGAGAAGAATTTAATAAACAAAATTCAGACGTTAGCAACGGTTACCGTCCTCGTCGTTTTTTAGGGAAAGGAAAAGAATTGGTATTATCTGTTCCCCGCAGTCGTCATCACAAGTTTTATCCTCTCTTGCTGTCAGTACTGAAAGATGAAGACAGAGAATCACAGGAGTTAGCCTTTTATTTGTATGGAGCAGGATTAACGACACAACAAGTAGGGGAATTATTTGATGAAATCTATGGAAAAAGTTATTCCACAAGTCAAATAAGCAGGATGTTTGAATCAGCAAGGAAGGAGGTGGAGAATTGGTTGTCAAGACCATTACCGAATTATTATCCAATAGTTTATATAGATGCTGTATTTATTTCAACACGTCGAGGAGATAGCGTGAGCAAAGAGGCATATTATACTATTTTAGGAGTACGCCCTGACAGAACTCGTGAGGTATTAAGTGTGGTAAATAAGCCAAGTGAAAGTGCAAATGGCTGGAAAATCATATTTGAAGAATTAAAACAGCGAGGCGTAAAACGAATAGACTTGGTGGTAAGCGATGCGTTAACAGGAATTACCCTACTATAAAAATTCAGTTGAATATTTTTGCTAACGTTAGTATCTTTGTCGGGAGTTCCTTGCAAAGTCCGGTTTTTTGAATGGTGCTTAAAAAGTTCGAGCGGAATTATGGTCAGAATGTAAAAAGTAATCAGTTTTTTTTATGATTACTTGGGTTTGAATTAAGTAGTGAATTTAGTTTTATAAATATCCCGATTGGAATAATTTCAAAGTTAGAAGTTACATTCCTCGGAACTCATTTTATTAATCTTAAAAATTTTAGTATTATGAGCAAAAAAAAAGTTTCTTTGGAGGTTATCAATCCAAATGCGGCAGGGATTGATATTGGAAGTCGTAGTCACTGGGTAGCAGTAGGTCAAGATGCACAAGATGTTCGGGAGTTTGGGGTTTACACCGAAGACCATCAAAAGTTGAGTAAATACTTAAAAGAACACAATGTTAGCACTATTGCAATGGAAAGCACAGGCACATATTGGTAAAATATTTTTTCGCATCTTGTAGCTGACGGATTTGAAGTAATTTTGGTAAATGGTCGTCAGACAAAAAATATAAAGGGTAAAAAAACTGATATTCTTGACTGTCAATGGATAAAAAATTACATACTTTGGGCTTATTAAGCAGTAGTTTTCTGCCCGACAGCACAACTGATATTATCAGAACTTATCACCGACATCGCCAAAATATTTTGAAACAATCAGGAGCAACTGTTCAAAAAATGCAAAAATATTTGCGGTTGATGAATTTAAGATTAGATGTTGTAGTTAAAGATATTGTTGGTTTGACAGGTAAAAAGATTATTTCGGCATTTATTGCAGGTGAGAAATCAGGAAAAGAACTTGCAAAACATCGACATTATAATATTCGTAGGTCAGAAAAAGAAATTGCAAAAGCATTGCAATACAACGGCAGAGAGGACTATTTTTTTGCCCTCAAACAAGAATGGAAAACTTATTTACATTTGCAAAAACAAATTGATGAAACAGACAAAGAAATCAAAAAATTACTTAAAAAAATTATTAAAGAAGACGAAAAAAAGAAAAATTACACAGCAAAAAAAAGGCCTATAAACGAAAAAACAAAAACTCTATAAAAAATACCGATATGAACCAAATTGGGTTTCAATATTTTGAAGGAGTTGATTTAATGGCAATAGAGGGAGTAAATGATGCCACTGTTATGGCATTTATAAGCGAAATAGGATTAGACGGTATCAAGAAATTTAAAACAACAAAAGAATTTACCGCTTGGCTTCGACTTGCCCCAAATAATAAAATTAGTGGCGGGAAAGTATTAAGTCATCATTTGCCCAAAGGGAGTAATAGATTAAAAATAGCACTGAGACAATCGGCAAATGTTATCGGAAATTTAAAGGAAGGACACTTAAATGATTTTTTCAGGCGAATAAATTACAAAAAAGGTCGAGCTACTGCCATTAGTGCAACAGCAAGAAAATTGGCAGTAATAATTTGGAATATGCTTTCAAAAGGTGAAGAATACAAACCATCAACAGAGTATTTATTTCTTGACCAAGAAAGAAAAATGAAATTAGTCAGTAATATAAGTTTGATGTTTATCGTAATTGAAAATAATTTATAGAATATTTTTTTAAAGTGCGTTTTTTAATAAATTATAGTTTGTCGATAAAAAAGACCCTTGTCTTTCGTCTGAAATTGAAAATTTTTCTTAAATTTACATGAAAGAAAGAATAAAACGTTATTTTTATGAGGAAATACCCTATTTGTATATTATAGCAGCCGGCTCTTTGTTAGACCATACCCTAAATTGGATGAAATATTCTATGTCGGTTGGCAGGCTTGAATTTGCCTATATGTATCCAATGAATTTCAGCGAATTTTTGTTTGTAGTAGGGGAGAAAGCATTAGTCCATTTTATAGAAAATTTTAAAATAGGTAATTCTATTGCAGAAGCCATCCACGAGAAACTTCTTGCTTTATTACATCGCTATTTTTTTATCGGCAGAATGCCCGAAGCTGTATCTGTTTATGCTGGTAAAAATAATACAGATAAGGCTATACGCTTTAGTATTAATACGCCGGACATTTAAGATATTGAGACTAAGGTGGCTAAATATGAAGTCAAACTAAAACTTATTTCTTTACCTTTGTATTTATATGAAAGAATGAACCGATTAAAATATAAATAATGAAAAAAGTACTATTCATACTTCTCTCGCTTCTTTTTAGCTCTTGTGAGTTGATTTTTACTGAGACACAACCCAAAGCTACACCACGTGAGACTTTCGACTATATGTGGAAAGTTGTAGATGAAAATTATTCTTTTTTTACCTTTAAAAATATTTATTGGGATCAAGTTTATGCCGATAATCTTCCTCGCATAAAGGACAAAATGACCGATGAAGAACTTTTTGATGTGCTTGCAGATATGCTTTTTGTACTACGCGATGGCCACGTTAATCTCAGTACTCAGTTCGATTTTTCGCGCAACTGGAAATGGTATCTCGATTATCCCGTCAATTTTGACTATAATGTAGTGGAACGCAATTACCTGAAAGATAACTATCGCCTTACAGGAGCTTTAACAAACACTATAATTGATAGCATTGGTTATATTTATTACGAAAGCTTTGGTTCAGGTATTTCAGAGAACTCACTGGATTATGTACTTAAAAGTTTTAAAGATACTAAAGGCTTAATTTTTGACATTAGGGGCAATGGTGGTGGCTATATTTCAAACGTATCCCTTCTTGTTAGCCGTTTTGCCGATAAAGAACGCCCTGTTTATGTCGAACGTTACAAAACAGGTAAGGGACATAATGATTTCAGCCCCTATTATCAATTCTCTACAAAGCCTGATACTGGAGTTTTGTATAATACTAAACCTATCGTTGTGCTTACAAATCGTCAGTGTTTTAGCTCGGCTAATGATTTTGTAATGCGCATGCTGAATTTTCCACAAGTGCTGATTGCCGGTGATACTACCGGTGGCGGCGGAGGATTGCCGATTGCCCGCGAATTGCCTAATGGATGGGTAGTGCGTTTTTCAGGTTCCCAGAGTTTTACGCCGGATGGTTTTAATGTGGAGATGGGAATTCCGCCGGATACGGCCTTAGTGATGAAAAAATCAGATTTGGAGGCCGGTAAAGATACCTATATCGAATTTGCCCTAGATTATATAAAAAAGCAAAACTTTAATGCAAAATAAAATTCAGGCGATTGGCCTTATGTCTGGTACTTCTTTAGACGGTTTGGACATTGCTTTCTGCGAATTTTGGCAAGAAAATGAGCAATGGAAGTATCAGTTTTTGAAAACCGAAAGTCTAAGCTACCCACAAGAATGGCAGGAAAATCTCTCTCTGGCACAAAATTTATTGGCACAAGATTTTCTTCTTTTGAATAATGCTTATGGACGTTACATCGGTGAGCAGACAAAACTTTTTATTAAAACTTTAAGTATAAGACCACAAATAATTGCATCACATGGACATACTGTGTTTCATCAGCCCCAAAATAATTTTACTTTTCAGTTGGGAAATCCGGCTGAAATTGCAGCACAAACGGGTATTACTACCATAGCCAATTTCCGAAGTCTCGACATTGCTTTGGGCGGTCAGGGTGCACCCTTGGTTCCTATTGGTGATAAACTTCTATTCTCGGATTATGATATTTGTCTTAATCTCGGTGGTTTTGCTAATATATCTTTGCAATCAAAGGGCAAACGAATCGCTTATGATGTCTGTGCCGTAAATTTTGTGCTCAATTATTTTGCCCATTTAATCAATCAAATTTATGATAATAATGGTGATATAGGACGGCATGGTGAGGTAAACAAGGCTATTCTCGAAGAATTAAATCAACTCGCCTTTTATAAACAAAGATTTCCAAAATCTTTGGCACGCGAGTGGGTAGAAAAGGTGATTTTCCCTGTTTTTAATGCTTATAAAATTTCTGTAAGCGATATGTTTAGGACTTATTATGAGCATATCGCCTATGTTTTATCAACAGAATTAAACCTATATTCACCGAAAAAAATATTGATTACTGGAGGAGGGGTATATAATCAATTTTTAATCGAATTACTGACAAAAAAATTGGATGCGGATATTATTATACCCCATGAGCAATTAATTGACTTTAAAGAGGCCTTAATTTTTGCTTTTTTGGGCGTTTTACGTCTAGAAAATCAGAATAATTGTTTGAAGTCGGTTACCGGAGCCAGTGCAGATAATAGCGGTGGTGTCATTTATGGTTAAGATTGTCTTAAATCTTGTTTTTATTGTGGATTTTGAAAAATCAAGCTAATCCTCTAATCCTAAAAATCAGGGTGAGACAATTTAGATTAAAAAAAGTTATCTTAATCCTATAATCAAGAAAATCAGGGTTTAGACAATTATATTAAGGCTTTTCTTTGAATAAAATATTTATTTCAATATCAACTGCTCTAAATTGTCCTCCTCTGTTTTTAGAAATAATAATACGATGATGAAATTCTGTATAAACCTGATTTATAAGCATAATTTTAGTCTCAAAATAGTTTTTTATACTATAAGTTCGTAAAAGAGCCAATTGGCTATTATTGGTGATTTTTGTTATTGTGTCAATTTTAATATAAGTTATCGAATCGTTTCCTAAACTTACTTTCTGATTAATACTACCAAATTCATTATTATACCCGATACTTTTTTTGATGGGAGTTGCATCTGCCGATCCGGTTAAAGTAATACTTATTTTAGATATGTTTTTTTCCTGATTGCTTAGTATTATCTGCATAACGGAATCTATTTGGTTAATGCTAGAAAAACTTTGTTGGCGCTGATTTATATGATAGTCGCCCTGATTAAAGTAGGATATTGTATTCTTTTTATTCAAAACATCCGGGCTTTTAAATTTAATTGTTACCGAATTTATTTTGCTTGAATCCTGAAATATAAGTATATCCTTAAAATTTGCTTTCATTTTTAATCGCTCGGATACTGGTAGTAATGCATCGTTTTTATTGCCTCTCTTTTTTGTATCGATGGCCGGAATAGTCAGCCTTAGTGTCCTGCTCTTTGTTATACGCTGTTGTCCCTTAACTAAAGAATTAATAAACAGTATTGAAGCCATCAAAATGATGTATTTTTTCATTTTCAAAAGGTTTTAAAGTAAAATTCCAAATTTTATATAATAATTCTTTAAAAAAATAGAAGAAAGGTAATAATATTTAGCTCCAACAGAGAAAGTAAATACCTGCTTATTAATAGGAAACAATGTTCCTAAGCTCAAAAGTGAGCAAAAGCCATTTGTTAGATTGTTTTTACTTTGTATTATGCCGGCATAGCCAAAATCAGATTGAATATAAGGTCTTATCTTTTTGGCAGTAAAGAATAATCGGGCCGATAAATAGCCTTTAATGGCAGTAAATTTTGTATGATATTCATTATATTGATAATAAAATTCCCTGTTTGTTCCATAATAGTAACTATAATAAGTGCCTTTAGGTTTTTCTTTAAACAGTGTATTAAAATAATCAATCCCAAAACCGATCCCATAAATGAAAAATGGACTATAATTATTGTAAAAAGTTGTATTTAACGATGCTGAAAGAGCATTAAGGTAACTAAAAGATATTTCGGGGATTGTAATTTGGTTCTTAAATCTGTAATTTCTGTCGTGAGCTTTTGTTTTGCGTTGAATAGCTGTATAATTAATTCCGAGTGTGAAATTAAGGATACTTGTTTGATTATGTTCATAAAAATGTTGCAATTCAATAGCTGTGCTATAAGCTATTCTATGTTTTGTAATAAATTTTTTACCAAGGCCAACCGCGAGTACATGTTCGCTATAAGCCGGACTAAAACCATATTTCGCGGAGGCATAAAATGTAGGGAAATAAAAAGTACTTTTGTAATATATTGGGAAAGACATAAAAGAATTTAAGGCTTTAATATTTCTATAATCAGCACCAATACTTATTGAAAAGTTTTTCACCGGAAAATAATTGATAGAAAATTCGCTATGCAGAGATAGTTCATTATTATCCTGCATGGGCATAGTGAAGCCACCGGCAGCATCTACACTCAATTTTGGTGCTTTGGAAGAGATAAAATGCGCGTTTTTTTTATGCTTTTTCTTTTTGCCTTTTTTAGTGCTTTCTGACTTGTAATTACCCTCTAAATTTATTTTAAGATTTAGGGGCGCATCCTTCAGTAAGTTACTGTCTACGTATGCAGATGTTTTTTTATTCTTACCCCGTTTAATTGGTTTATTAATCGCACCCGTAAAAGACAAAAGACTATCAATATTTTTAGCACCGGAAATTATTAACCAGATACTGTCCAAATCTGTTCGTCCAATTACATCATAGCTAATGATTATAGAATCATTTTTATAAATGATTTTTGTATGTGTGATTTGCTGAGATACAACACTATTTGAAAATAAATGGAGAATGAGAAATATGACAATAGACTGGGAAGATATTTTCGACATCTTTTAGGTATTAATTGTGTGCTTGCTTTTTATTGTAATTGATTACTTCAAAGTTTATATAATTTCCAACTTTAAGATACATACTATCAATTACGTAGGCAGCAGCATTGTAGTAGCCAGATGATAATTTTATTTCGGAAGAAAATGTATCGGCTTCGTCCATGGGGCCAAGAGTAAGATAATTACCTTCAAAATTTTGAAATTCTTGATTGGCAGGCCACCAAAAAAAGCCATGTTCTGTAATATTTCCGGCAGAAGATAGTATTTGTCCTTTCAGAAATACCTTATTACCGTTTGTATCTACTTGAACAGTTGCAATATTAATAGAATCATAAATTGTTTGTTCATCTTTACAGGAAAGTTGAAAAGATAATATGAGCAGTAAATAGAGAAAAATTTTATAAGTTGGTTTGTTCATATATCAAAGAATTATTCGTTTTGGTAATCAAAAGTATAAATTATTTTTTTCCCGATAACGAAATTATTCATTTTTTTGCAATCAATGCAGTATTTTATAATTGCTTTCGTCTTTAATATAAGAATAATCAAAGCTAAAAGAACAAAACAATGATAAAAATTACCGTTTTATTAAGCTTGTTGCTGATTGTAAATATAGCAATAAAAGCCAGCAAAGTGTTGAAGCAGTTGAAATAGTGACAAAATTGGATAATGGACACGATGTCAGTTATGAAAATGCTGTCATAAAAGGGGATTTTAATTTAATTGCTTTAAAAGACCGCAAGATAAAAAATAAGAATTCCAAAAATTCAACGACCGAGTATATT
>CAYQXT010000083.1:0-11529 GCA_964421365.1 uncultured Bacteroidaceae bacterium | reverse complement strand
TATTTCTGATTCAAAAAACTTACATCCTTTGTCGTTGATTTCTAATATATTCCCTTCTTGTGAGCACAAGATACCAGGGCTAATACTGTTGCCGAAAAATGTTTGAAAATAAAATCTAATTTTATCTCCTAATTTAGAATGGGCATCTAAAAAGGGAAGTTTACGTATATCATCTTGCATAATTTTCAGGATTAGACATTTTACTAAAAAACATATGAAAATATACGATATTTTTTTGAAATAGTTTCTATTATTTTAATTTAAAAGTTATCCTCATCAAGATTCATCAATTTCACCACGAAATTAAATGCAAATTGTTGAGTAAATCTTTCATTCTAATCAGCGGGTTATTCGCAAGTGGGATTGGAACGATTCTAGCGGTATCAAACTGACTTGTAATAGTAGAAGCATTATAGTTCACCGGAATTTTATCCAGATATAAATCATGAATGGATAAGTTGAAATTTTGCAAACGTTCAACGGTCAGTTTAAGTTCGAAAAAGAAGGTCTATCGCTATTCATCACCAGATTCAAGTGGCTTAATTCCTTATTCTCAAAATTATGTTCAATTGCGGTAAAATCAGCAATCTGTTTTTGTAGTTTGCTAAGTACCTTATCATTCTCCAGCTCTTTGTGCCTGAATTTTATTTTACTGATAATTTCATTCTTTTTATTTATTTTGGTGCGCAATTCTAATAGATTATTGAGCCACAGTAAAGAGATATGAGGCAGGCTCAAAAATTTAAGAGTAAGTGCTGTTGGCGGTATATCAAAAATAAGATAATCGAAATCTGTGGCTTACTTGCGGATATTTTCCGTCCGGTTTTTAAATCGAACTCAGTAATTTAATTTAAAAATTACAGCACTGAAAAAACAATACTTCGTTAATTTATAGTAACTATTTGATTGAAATAAGAACTTTGGCAAAGTTTACTCAAATCATCTATTGCGCTTATTTTTGGAAGGCTTTTAATTTATGAGCTACAACTTTGTCAAAGTTTCGTGAAGTGCTGATTTATTCTATAATAATTTTCTTTATATAATTTTTTGCTCTATATCGTATATGAATAAAATAAATTCCGGCTTTAATTGAATGGATATCTATTTTGTTCGACCGAATAAATTGTTTTCTATACAGTATTTTACCGTTTATATCCGTTATATTTACATTAATTGCGCCTAAATTATTTTTAAAATCTATATTAAGAAATTCTTTTGCTGGATTTGGGTAAATAGCAACTATTCTGTCTGGATTAAAATAATTAACCGAAGAGGAAACGGAGCGAGTACAGTTTATTGTTATGTAGGCGCTGTCCGAAAATTCTGCATCTTCAACACGAACAAGCAAAAGATAACTTGTTGTGGTATCATTTTTTAGCCCATCCATATCATTAACATACAGCGTTTTTGAATTATCTAAAATAAAAAAATCTTTTTCGTTTCCACCTACAATAGAACAAGTGAGTCTATCTCCATCTTCATCGCTGGCCTCAAAACGTCCAATTGTATTACCTGTATTATTATCAACATCAAAAGTAAATTCCTGAGCCTCAATAACAGGTGCATCATTTACATCCTTAATATAAATTTTCTCAAGACTTTCGGCAGAATAGTGTTTAGGGCTATCGTCTGTGGCTTTTACCGTAATTTCGTAATAATGTTTTACTTCGTAATTCAGGCTATCACCCTTTACAACAAAAATTCCACCCGATTGAGCATTTATACCAAAAATTCCGTTTTTATTTCCTCTGCTTATGGAGAATGTTACTGTTTCATTGGCATCCGTTTCTGCTTTTACTGTATCGGCAATGGTGTTATCGGCACAGTTTTCATTAAAATAAAATTCACTTTCGTGCACAATGGGTACTTCGTTTATATCTCTAACAATCAGTTTAATATATTTGTAAACCTCTGCATTATGACCGTCTTGCATGACTACATGGTATACAAAAGCTTTCACTTTTCCCCAATCGGGTTGGTAAAGCCTTTCATAATTAAGCGAATCGGAACTGTGAACAACAATATCGCCCGAAGTGCTTATGGTAAATGCCGGAACAGGGGGTGTTTCTGCATTCACCCGTCCAAATTTCAAATTATCATTTTCGGGGTCGGAGCCGGATAAAGTACCTATAATAGTTCCATTTGCCTTATTTTCATCTACATAAAAAGTATCGGCACAAGTATAAACAGGCGGCTCGTCTCTATCAATAACTTCTATGGTGATATTGGCTGAAGCAGATAAAGACAAATTATCGCTTGCTTTTATAACTAAATTATAAGTTTTACGATTTTCGTAATCTAAGGAATCGCCAATGGCTACTTTTATTTGTCCGGTGGTATCCATGGAGAAAATATTATTTTCATTACCACTCGCTATTTTCAGAGAAACACTTTGTCCGGCATCTTCATCAGAAGCCGACACTTTGCCAACATTTGTACCTGCATCCGAATTTTCGTAAATCGTAAAAGTCTGGTCGGCAATATGTGGCGCTTCGTTTATGTCTTTTATATGAAATATGGCATCCCCAAAAGAGAAGAGCCGCCATATAGTATCATTGTCTATCGCTTCTATTTGTAAATCTAACTCAGGATTTGTTTCAAAGTCTAATTGAGTAGAATCTATTACGGTAATAATTCCGCTAACAGAGTCAAGAGAAAGTCCGAAGCCTTGATTAGAACCAAAGGTGAAATAATAATGAAGTGTTTGTCCTTCATCCGGATCTGTACCACTAATTTGCCCAACAACGGTATTGTTAGGTGTTCGCTCGTTTAAATCGAAAGAATAATTTCCGATGGCAGGCGTTTCGTTTACGTTATTTATATTTATAGTAATTGTACTCAAAGTATGATATGTGCCATCGCTTGCATTTACTACAAAACTAAATTGCTTGTGCTTTTCGTAATTTACAGAATCAGGTTTATTGATAAAAATAGTGTAAACGTTATCATGGTGATGACTAATTTGAAAAATAGTATCGGTATTGCCTTCCTGAAATTTAAGTGTAATGTCTGATAAACTATCTGCATCGGTGGGAATTAAGTATAAAATATGAGTTCCATAACTAGGATTTTCATTTATGCTGATTGTTGTATCTGGTAAAATAGGAGAATTGTCATTTTCATTTTCGATATTTATGGTAATGTCTGCTGTATCGTTTAGGTCGCCTTGGTCTTTTACCATTACTTGCAATATTAGCGATTTTGCTTTTTCGTAATCAATTGAATCTGTATTGGCCACATACAATTTACCTGTATTATTCTCGATTCCAAAAGCAAGATTGTCGTTTCCGCCAACAATAGTATAATACAGCGTTTGAGGCGAAGTATCAGGATCACTTGCTGTAACTGTACCAAAGATCGTACTGTTTGCCGAAGTTTCACTCACACTAAAACTCTGATTGTCAATATTTGGACGATCGTTTATGTCGTTTAGTTGAATCGTAATTTTAGCGGTATCATTCAATGCAGGACTTCCGTTGTCGGTTGCTTTTATAATAAGCTCCATTGTTGGATTTACCTCGTAATTCAATCCGCTGGAATCGGAAACCGAAATTTGTCCCGAAGAAAAATTTATGGTAAAATAATTTTGTGCAGTACCGCCTGTAATTGCATAGTTCATGGTTTGTGCTGGAGAATCTTCATCGGTAGCACATACAGTTCCTAAAATGGTTCCAACAGTAGAATTTTCGTTTATTGCGAAATTTGCAGGATTAAAAACCGGAGCATCGTTGATATCGGTAATATTAATTGTAATGGTATCGTGGTCAGTAAAATTTCCCGAACCATTGTCAGTAACTTTAATATCAAGGCTGAAACTAGGGGGAGAAAGAGTTTCGTAATCAATTGATTTTCCTGTAGCCAGTTTTAAAGTACCGCTATTGTCAATGGTGAAAGTAGAATTTGTATTTTCGTTTAAAATTTCAAAACTCAGGTTGTCGTTGTCGGTGTCTTTCGCTGCAATAGTACAGGCTATTGCCCCTTCGGTAAGATTTTCGTTTACCGAAAATGTTTGTTTGCTGATTTCGGGCGGATTATTGGGAAACTCGTAACAACCGATGTCTATTCGTACATTACTTTTTATACGTGGATTTCCGGCAAAATCAACCAAAGGCAATGATAGACCGGTGGTATCTGGTGTAGCAGTATTTAGGCAAGGCGTAGTGGATTGTATAGACCAATGGCTATTTATTGCATCGTAATTTGTTCCACTGCCTGCCGTAGGACTACTAAATTTTGGGTCAGTATTTATATTGTTGGTATAGTTGCCGGAATAGGCTCCATTACCCTCAAAAGCATAGCTATCTCCCTGAATATCGCAATATGAAAAATTCACTGACGCACTCTGGTATAAATACACCTGATTGCCTGCAGAAGAAGTGTTTCCGTATAAAATATTGTTCGTATTATCGCATTGTACGCTATTAAAGTAAAGACCTCCTCCGTTGTTGGCTGCTTGGTTGTTGGCAATAGTGTTATTCACTATATTCAGATTATTATAAATATTGTCAACAAACATTCCTCCACCACTATTTTTTGCATAATTATTTGCAATCAGATTATTTACAATTATTGCACTTACCTCAAAAATATAAATTCCTCCACCATAAGCATCGGCATAATTATTAATAATTTTGTTATTTGCAATAGTTGGTTTTTGGGTAGATGAAAAATCATGATTTCGTGAATAAATCGCCCCCCCATAAGTCCCGTAATTTTTGTAAAATGTGCAATTTTGTATAATAGGCGAGGATTCGCTGGATATTAATGCCCCTCCGTATCCACGAGACGAATTGTGGGTGAGAACACAATTTTCTATGCGAATTTTGGGAGTACTAAAAATGCCGATAGCAGCTCCGCTGCCTTCAAAACCATTGCTTTGAACACTCTTCTTGGCATATTCTAGCCGGCAGAATGTCAATTTTGAAGTGTCGTTTGAGCTTGGAATGGTATCAAAAATAATTCCTGCCCAACTACCACCTGTTGTTGTTCTGTCTGAAAAACCGGTGGTGTCGCTGACTGTAAAATAGATAGAATCATTTTTGGTTCCTTGTGCCAGCAATTGTCCCTGCACTACCAAATTGTAATGTCCTTGAAATTCAACAATCACACTGTCCTCTATGTTGAGTGTGTCGCCATCAAGAATGGTAATATTACCATTAATCTTATAGGGTGAATTTGCTTTTGTCCATGGGCCGCTCACATTTCCGGCAGTTATATTTGTTTGGGCAAAACTATTTGACAAACTAAATAGGCAAAATACAATGAAAAGTAAATATTTCTGTTTCATAATAAGTTTGTTTTATATGTGCTAAATTAATTATATCTTTTTTGTTAAACAAATATCTGTTAAATAACATATCTATGGATATTGCTATATATACTTATATTTAATTACTATCAAAGTAATGAAAATTTTTTTGTTAGATAATTGTCTTAATAATGATTTACCGGATTAGAAGATTAACTTGATAAAAAAAAAATCTGTTCTTTTCTTGTATTTATTAAAATTTATTTAGAAATTTCAGCTTGAAATGCAAAAGTTAAGACAGGAGTAATTTCACAAAGAGTTTAAAACTTCAAACTATTGCTATTGTTTTGCTGGAAATTTGTACTATGACTTTGAGGCTTAAAAAAAGAAGATTAATAACCAAAACATTTTGAAATTTTTGATTTTATTGGTTTTTATTACAATATTTACATATTGTACAAGAAATAATCAAAAATTAATTAACAATTCAGTTTTATATGCAGAAAGAGAAGGTGTTGCTAATTGTATGAATTATTTGTTTTTTCAAAAAAATAGTAGTGTTGTTTAGAAATCAATATGCTTTGGAATTAGCATAAAAAGGGGAAAATATTCAATAAAGGGAGATACATTAAAAATTGTTGGATTAAATGAAGATAAAAGTATTGTCGATTTAGCAATAATATCAAGTGGTTATGATAGAATTGGACAAGTTTATAAAGATTTAACTTATTATACTAATTCAGATACACTAAGTTTTTGGATTTCATATGCTGCTTTTGATGACGAAACTAAATGTCTTGGGAAACAATATGCTCTTAGTAAAATAGCTTTAAATTTCATCAATTGTTTTGTAAGTTATTCATAAATAGCCATTTTATTTCCTGTGAAATTTCAGATACTAACTTAACAGCATTGATTTACAATTGCTTATTATAATCCAATAAGATTTATAATATTTTGGGTAAAGATACTTATCCCCATAATAATGGTAAAAAGAGCAAATACAAAGCGTAATTTATCTTGATTCAGCCTTTTGGCATATATAGCACCTGCTATTCCGCCCAAAGAACCTCCAGAGGCAAAGATGAGGCTGATAATATAACTTACTGGTCGTTGCTGTATTTCATAACTCACGAGCCCAAAGACACCGAATAAAAAAATAATGAAAAGCGAAGTAGCAATAGCTTCTTTCATTTTAAGATTCGCTCCTATATATAAGGCCGGTACTAATAAAAAACCACCGCCCACGCCAAAAAAACCACTGGCCAAACCCGTAAAAAAACCCAGCAAGAGAATTTTTTTGTAGTTGATTTTACGTGAGCTCTCACTATCCATTTCCGGATTGCGTTTCTTTTTTAGCATTAAATAACCGATATAAATCATCAGAATAGAAAAAGAGATAAGTAATACATGCCCTTTTAGCTCCTTATTTACCAGCGAGCCTAAATAGGTGCTGATAATACCTGGCGAAGCCATTAATAGAGCTATCTTAAACTTAACTAGCGATTGCTTCATATACGAAAAGGAAGAAATAAGAGAAGTGGCACCTACGGCAATCAGCGAAGTTATTATGGCAAGATGTATGTTTTCGCCTACCAAATAAACCAATAGAGGCACAGCCAGAATAGAACCTCCGCCGCCAGTTAATCCCAACGCACTACCAGACAACAGGCCGCTTAAAAATGCATATAAATATTGTAGTAAACTCATTAGTAATGCTTAATGCTTAATGGTGAATGGTGAATGGTGAATGGTGAATGGTGAATTCTGTTTGTCGTTAAAGACAAAGGGGGGTTGGGTAATTACATCCTCTGCTTTAAATTCTTCGGGAATAAAATTGTCAAAACTTACCGGGAAACCGTTTTTTATCCAATCTTCAATTCCTCCGGCTAAACTATAGGCTGAATTAAAATCTTTTTGGAGTAAAAAACGAACAACTTCTTTACTCCGGTTTCCGCTGTGACAACAAATAATTAATGCGGTATTCTTAGGAAGAGAATGGTAGCTGCCGGCAAAAATACTTTGGGGCAATAGTCGTATTCCGTCTATTTCAAAAGCAATGTCTTTTATCTCCTCCAGTTCCCTGACATCTATCATTAATGCACCCTTTTTAATTTTTTCATAAGCGCTAAAGGAATTAATCTCTTTTACCTTTTTATTCATTTCTTTTTACTGTTTTTCTAAAAACTTTTGGGCAAAATAAGGACTATAAAGCACAGAAAGCAAATGAGAAAAAGTAATGAATGATTAGTAAAAGTTATAATGTAGCGCAAAACGAATAAATAATTCCACGATTTGATTTTGTTGGCCTTCGGGAAATATAAAATTAAAACTCCGCATAATTTCAAAATCAGAAATGTCTATAATACAGAGTTCGTTTCTTTTTAGTTCGTTGATAATGCTATGAATGGATAAAAAGGCCAGTCGGTCGGAATGAAGGATATAGTTTTTTATTCCTTCGGTACTGCCAAATTGCATTTCAATAAAAAAATCACCAAAATTAAAACCTTGTTTAGCTAAATGATAAGCAATAACATCAAGTGTGCCGGAACCTTCTTCTCTTAAAATTAGTGGAATAGTTTGTAGCTCTTGCAGCGTTATCTCAGCCTTTTTCGCAATACGATTAGAGCTATTGGCCACCAAAACGATTTCATCCTTTAAAAATTCTGTATAATGAAATTCCTGCCGCTTTGCTTGCCCTTCTATAATTCCCAGATCAATTTCATTATTCATCAATGCTTTTTCCATTTGTTCGGTATTGCCGTTAATAACAGTTACCGATAAATCCGGAAATTTAGCATTGAAATTTGCCATAAGCGGAGGCAGAATATATTGAGTTATCGTAGTGCTTGCACCGATTCGCAGCTTCCCTTTATGCTTTTGATTCAGTGCGTTTATTTCAAAATCTAACTGACTGTAAATGTTTTCTATTCTTTTAGCGTATTTGAATAAAATAATTCCCGCATAACTTAGTTCGATACGATTCCCTTTTCGTATAAAAAGTTTACTTTTAAATTCTTGCTCTAAAGCATTTATATGTTTGGTTACAGCCGGCTGTGTAATGTACAATTCTTTGGCAGCCTTAGTAAAACTTAATTTTTCTGCCGCTTTTTTAAATACCTTTAATCTAAAATCCATAATTTTTTTGTCCTTATCTTTAAGCAATAGTCCGTTATGTTTTTGTAAATGGCTTAAAATGACAACTTTGTCAAAGTTGTTGGCAAATTTATACATCACTAATTATCAAGCTATTATTTATTTGCAAATTCAAACTTTGGTAAAGTTTAACCGACTATTGTTTAAGAAGTATGAGGTTATTTTTCTACTATTCGAGTGTTTCGTACAGTCAGGCATCCAGTCAGAATTCATCATTCTAATATATATATTTCTTTATCACCTGACCTCTGAACGCCGCGAATCCTTTGTCTGTTCTTATCCTTTTAAATCCATTCTTTTCGAGTACCCGCTGCGCGGCAAGATTATCAAAAGCCACCCTTCCGTATAGGGGTCTTTTTTTTCTTTCAGTAGAAATAATTGCAGCGCTTTAGTGCTTATTCCTTTACGCCAGAAGTCTTTTCCCAGCCAATAGGTGATTTCTGCTAGCCTTCGCTTTTGTATTTGGCAATATTTCCGGTAATCCGATTCTGCCAATAAATCGTACGGATATTTATAGTGCTATTGATTAATAGTTTAGTCCATTTTTGCAGATAGGCAATTTTATTGCCCGGATTCTTGGAGGTGAAAGCCGCTAAATAATTTGCTTCTTCGTTTAGTTGGAAGGTGAAAAAAGTGTTTAAGTCCTTTTCTGCCGTTCTTTTTAGTTCTATGTTTATCGCCATTCCCTCAATTTTAAGTCAAAGGTAATAAATTAATCAAAACAGATATACACCTTGTCTTTTTTTTGAATTGAAATAAAGCAAATTGAGAAACAATACGAAAATGAAAAAAGAGTAGATTTCTTTAACCGAATTAATGAAACAATAAAAACAGCATCAACTCAAATAGATATAAATATGTATTATAAAGAGCTAATTGACAATAAAATAAAAACATTATCAAAGTTCCAATAGTTTTTGCAGGAAAAGAGCCTTATATTACATTGATTGAAAACGAAAAACAAAGAGTATATCATTATGCCTGATACTATTTCATTTTTTTGTTTTTGTTCGTTTCACTCACAAAAAACAAAAGAATAAAATAGCACCAGCACATTCACGTTATTGCGATAAGAAATCGCGTAATTAATTATTAAACAAGTATATAAAACCATATACTGATACGAGTTTTGTCCGATTTAAGCAGTTGTTCCACTAGCAGAACTTATCACAGTAATTGAAGGATAGTGACTATGAGTCATTAGGAGAGTATTTGAGTACCCCAAATAATTCTCGATCCCCAATCTTAATTTTCTACTTCGCTGCGTTCTTTATCCTTGCGTTCAAAAAAGACCAAACCATAAGCTTGTTGTGCTTTCATCCGCTTTGCTTCGGGTAGTTTTTGCAAATTCTCGTCCACCTGATTCCAGATTGTCAGTATAATTTCATCCACTTGTGGGCGTAAGTCGTGCACTTTTGCTTGAATCTTCAGATAATTAGTCCGGGCATTTTGGTATTTTTCCAACATCTCCCTGAACTTATCAATATGTACTTTTACTATGGCTATGCGCGGATTAAAAATAGGGGAGGCCCCCTTTTGAGTACGTTTGGCTTCTCCAGTAATTATTTTATCTGCCCAGTAAATTAAATCACTGTCCTTGCTCAAAGACGGAACCTTGTTACTATCCACAGGCAAGGTATAAATTTTCCGTATTTTTGCTGGCATTTCCTCGCGTAAAATACACATATTCAATACCTGAATGAAATGAGAAACATACAATTGGGCTTTACGTCTTGCCTCGCGGTATTTCTTACTTATTTTAGCCTGCTGCTTTAATTTTTGGTCGCCAGATTTCAGAGCCGATTCTAAATTGGGCGTGAGTAATTCCAAACGATGCAACAAACGGTAATCATAATCCAATTGGGGAGGAGCCGTTTGTTTGCCCTTTTGTAAGGCCATCTTCAACGCTCTTAAACGAGCGGTATCTGTATTGGGTAATCTTCTATACGGCATAAATTTTCTTTTTTTCAGTAGTTAAATTATACAGATAATATTATAGAGTTTGGTTTAAAAACCAGTAGGACGGATAGATCTATTAAAACTGTAAAAAATAAACAGCTTACTTACAATAGATTAATGAAACCGTCCAACCGATTTCGATGCAAATTCACCTTTTTATACAGGACTCATACATAATAAAACCTTATTCTGATTCGGTACAAAATGATAGCCGAATGACTATAAATTGCAAATCTTATTCCAAATTCGTCCGTAAAGAATTCTTTAACAAACAAAAAAATGAGAAAAACACGGATAGCAAACAATTCCACATTTAGGATAAATTTCTATCTTTGTAAAAATAGAATAAAACCAAAATTCCGTCAGATCAATGAATCAAAAAATTCGACAGCTTATCCTTCTCCTTATATTTACTGCATCTATTCCAAGCCTTCAGGCGCAAACACAGTCTGCTTACCTACAAGAAGAAATGCGTGGCGTATGGCTCGGAACCGCTTTTAATAACGACTGGCCTTTTAAAGCCGGAAGCCCGGCCGATGAGCAGAAACGTGAACTACTCGTGTATTTCAACCTATTTCAAAAAATGCACCTCAATACCGTTTTCGTACAAGTACGTCCCGTAGGCGATGCCATTTATCCCTCTAAAACCGAAATATGGTCTAAATCGCTCAGTGGTAAGCTTGGAAAAGCCCCAAAACCCTATTACGACCCATTGGCTTATATGATAAAATTGGCCAAAGAGCGAAAACTTAGCATACAGGCATGGTTTAATCCCTTTCGCTCGCTGAGTCAGAACCGTTGGGACAATACCGACTATTTTCACGAGCATTATAAGGTCTTCAAAGAACACCCCGATTGGTTTGTGGATTACGGCAACCGCAAATATTTCAATCCAGGCATTCCCGAAGCCCGACGCTATATTATAGGTGTAATAATGGAAGTGGTTCGCAATTATGATATTGCCGGCATTCATTTTGATGATTATTTCTACCCTTACCCCCAAAAAGGCGAACCCGAATTTAAGGACATAAAAACTTTCTACCGTTACAATAACGGTAAATTTGCCAATATCAAAGACTGGCGTCGCCATAATATTAACGAATTTATTTGTGAACTACACGACAGTCTCACGGCCTACAATCCATCGCTTCAGCTTGGCGTAGCTC
>CAYQXT010000082.1:0-11594 GCA_964421365.1 uncultured Bacteroidaceae bacterium | reverse complement strand
TAACGATAGGGTCGTTATAATTCCCACGATTATCATCGTGGGCTAACAATAGGGTTGTCCTTACGGACTTGGCGGTTTTACCCCACGACTGCCATCGTGGTTTAACAATAGGTCGTCCTACGGACTTGCGAAACAATATTATGAATGTGTTTTTTTAAGCCCGACAGGGCGATCTTTTGTTAAACCATAGCGGAGGCTATGGTATTAAAAAAATCTCATAACAAAAAAAGTCCCGGCAGGGACGGTCTATTGGTAGCCCACGATGATAATCATCTTGTTGTTATGCTTTATTCTGTATTTGAAGGGGGTAAGTTCTCTAAAAGAGGCGATTATAGCTGTTCTGGCAAATAGAAACACTTTTTAAACAATTAAAACAAAATTTCCCGTTAAAATATTTTCTTGGCGATAACCAAAATGCCATTGAAATACAAATTTGGGTAAGTATGATAGCTACTTATTTTGTTAATATTTCTCAAAAAAAATAAAATACTTTTTTAAAAGTTTTCAACATATTATCAACAATAGTTTTGGATAAGTTTTTTGGTTTTTTGTGGAAAAACTCTTTTTTCCGTTTATCTTTGTACTATCAATAATAAGAATTTATTTATGTCTCCGATAATTATAGATTATACTAATACTTTTATTCTTCTTGCCGGAAATAGCGAGTATTATGACGAACCTACTCTCCTACCCCTGCAAAATGTAAAATCCAGTATTCAGAATTTGCATAAAGCATTTTTGGATGCCTCTGTTTTAGGTATTCCTAATGAAAATATTACTATCTCTCTTAACGACAGTAAGAAACAGTTAAACCGAAAATTGCACCAATTGGTAGAGCAAACAGCTAAACAGGCCAATACCTTAATTGTTTATTTCGCTGGATACGGTATATTTTCTGAAGCAAAGAATAGTTTTTATCTGGTAAATTCAGACACTAATATTCGCTACATTGAGGATGAAGCCCTTAGTATTCAGTCTATAAAAGACAAAATTGCCAGATCAAAGGCTAGTAAAAAAATCTTCATAGTAGATGCACTTTTCCGAAGTTTATCGGGTACAGATGCTGTTCAAACCTCTGTGTTTTCAGAATTCGCCTACTTTGATGATGTTTTTGTTCTAACCAACTCGGTAGAGAATCCCAATAGTTATCACGATTACTTTAACCCAGAAAGATCGACCTATCTTACTGATTGGCTTGTAAAGTCTATCTACAAAGGGAAGGATAATGAAAATCCCTTTATTTGTACGGCAGATTTGGCCTCATTAATAGAAGATGGTTTTCAATCTGAAAATCTTTCGCCTTTACCCAAAATATATGGAAATACAAGAACTCGCGATATTTTATTCTGTAAAAATGTGCTTTTTGATTCTAATATTGAAGATTCTGACTCTGAGGAAGATATTGCTTGGTTAAATACTCAGGAAGAAAATAATGCATTTGCTTATGACGACTATATCGACAAGTTTCCTAAAAGCAAATATGTAGCTTTAGCCATAGAAAATTTAAAAAGGATCGAAGAAGACGACCAAGCATGGTTCAAATCCCGAAGAAAAAATTTGCTATTTTCCTATCGTGAATACCTTTATAATTTCCCCAATGGTGTCCATACTGAAGAAGCCCTGAAAAGGATAAAAGATATTAAATTAAAAGCTCGGCAGGCAAAATTTCAAAAGGATTTGAATTCTGCACTAGAGAATACTAAAAATCAGATATTACGGAAAAAATCAGAATTAGCAAATCCAAAGTCGAAAAAGGAAAAGAAAAGGAGAAGTCAGAATCTTGATTTAATTGAAAGTTTTATTCAAAATGAAAAAAAAATATCTCCTTCTACACAGTCAAATGTCTCTTCTGCCGATTTGTCCGTTAGGGCTACTAAGCAAAATAATGAAATTGTGACCGAACAGTGGGCTAAGTTACTTGTAAAACAAAAAAAAATCAAGAAAGCCATAGAAGCCTATCAAATATTAGCCTCCAAATATCCCGAAAGAGCCAAATTATATAATAATGCTATTAGTGATTTGAAAAATGAAATACGATAACGTTAAATAAATACTTTTGTCCACGATTTTGTGGATAGACACTAATTTCTAATTCTGTTCTACGATAACATTTAGATTGGAAATTCACCAATTACCTTTTTCCTTACAAGCCTTTCTTTAATTCCATAAGTACGGCAAAAGCTCTGTCAATGTCATTCTCTTTCACTAAAATAGTAAATTCATTGGTGGTGGAGATTAATTCTTCTATATTGATATTTGCCAAAGCCATATTTTTTAGTACAAAATAATAGAAGCCCATTGTTTGCTCTCTTTTTTTAGGTAATTGTAGAGTAATCGAAGCCAAGCCTTTTTTTTGAAAAATTAATTTTTCATCCTTAAAAATTTCTTCTACTAAAAAACTTGTCGATTTACTAACTACCAGCGTAGTCTCATTTATACCCCCAGAAACCGAATAATAAATCTGCTCACCTGCAATGCTATTAAGTAATTCTCTTTGTTTGAAAATTAAGGATTTAGAATTTTCAAAGGTATAGTGCATTAAACTCGAACGGACAATAAAATCTCCCAGATTATCAACAAATTTCCTTAGTCCTTTATTAAATTGGTGGTGTTCTTCCCTGTCCATTCTTTTGATTGCCATAGCAATAGCACCTACTTGTACTTTTTTTACTAAAGCCTTTTCTATGTCGGGATGTAGCTTACGTGCCAAAGAAGAAATATTTATCAAATCCTCGGATAAGGCTTCTTCAATAAAGGGAATTTTTTGTATTAACTGTTTAGTTATCTCGCCTATAGTTATCATTTGTTTAAAATCTAACAAAAATTATTAATTTGTAACAAAATTATAAAATATTTATTTTCTGCAATAAAATATTTTATATTTAGGAAATAAATATTAAATTTGTTTGAAATGTTTACAAAAACACTTTTGGAATATTTTTCTAATCAGGAAACTCCGTTCTATTATTATGATATGGAATTGCTTAATTTAGCCTTGAATAAATTACAAAAAGCAGCACAGAAATATAGTTACAATGTGCATTATGCTCTGAAAGCCAATACGAGTAACAAAATTCTATCGCTGCTACGCACAGCTATCTAACAACAGGACAGAACGAAAACAAGTTTGGTATTCCACAGGATTTTTTGGATATGATAGTTGATAGAGTAAAGAAATTAGAAAATATTAAATTAGTAGGTCTGCATTTTCATATTGGTTCACAAATTACTAGTTTAAAACCCTATATTGTTCTGTGTAAAAAAGTAAATATAATCCAAAAAAATCTACACGACAAACACCATACTGTATTGCAGCACTTAAATTTTTGGAGCGGTTTAGGCATCAATTATAAAAATCCGGAAGAAGAGTTGATTCCAAACTTTGAGAACTTTTTCAAAGCGATACATAAGAATATTCAAATTTCTGCTAATCAAAGAGTTGATTTTGAACTTGGGCATTATAGTTATTAGAAGTACAGGTGCTTATGGTGAAATTATGGTGTCGGAATATAACCTACGAACTAAACCCAAGACAGTGTATTCGGATGATATTTTGAAAGAAATTTGCCCTGGTAAATAATTCTGTTTCTACTATCAGAGCCGAAAATCGGCATAGTTCCGAAATTGTTAATCAAACTTTACTCGGAACTCCTGTGCGTATCTTTACAAAAGAAGATACTTGGCTGCTTATACAGACACCAAACCGGTATATTGGCTGGATTAATGCTACCGATATTGTAGTAAAAGATACAACAGAAATGAAAGGCTACAAAAAGGCCAAGAAAATCGTGTACAGCAAACAGGGTGGTTTTTCTGCAAAAGCAATTGATTGCAGTGGGTTTACCTCTTTGGTTTATTTGATGCACGGCATCGTTTTGCAACGTGATGCCTCGCAGCAAATAAAATACGGTCAACAGATAACGCTTAAATATAAGTATAAAGGTTTGCAGTCCGGTGACTTACTATTTTTTGGTCGTAAAAGAAAAAATACAGACAAAATGAATAATGTTACCCACGTGGGAATGTACATCGGAGATTCTGAGTTTATCCATGCTTCGGGGCGTGTTAAAATTAGCAGCATGGACAGTATATCAATTATATTGCCGAATGTCCTGCCCGATTTATGGGTGCTTTTAGAATGATAAATCAAACAGAGAATTTGGGTATTCAGGAGAATATCAATAACCCTCTTTATAAAATAATTATTTCGGAATAAATCTTATACCCAAAATATAGTAAAATGAAATTTAGTTTTAAACCCTATGAATTAGAGCTTAAGCATACTTTTACGGTGGCCGAATATTCGCGCAACAGTACTCCAGATGTATTAGTTCAGATAGAATATGATGGCATTATCGGATACGGGGAAGCTTCCATGCCTCCCTATTTGGGGCAAAGCATTAAAAGTGTAAGTGAATTTCTATCAAAAGTAAATCTGGAGCAATTTAAAGATCCTTTTCAAATAGAAGAAATTCACAATTACATTGATAATATTGCGCCACACAACAGAGCTGCAAAAGCTTCGGTAGATATTGCCCTATATGATATAATCGGAAAAATAACCAATCAACCGATCTATAAACTTTGGGGCTTAAATCCCGGAAAAGCACCTAATTCCAGTTTTACAATTGGCATTGATAAACCCGATGTGGTGGCAATAAAAACCAAAGAAGCCATGGCTATGAAGGAGAATCTAAAAATCTTAAAAGTAAAATTGGGCTTAGGTAATGACAAAGAAATGATTAACACAGTAAGAAAATATACTGACTTGCCAATATGCGTAGATGTAAATCAGGGCTGGAAGGACAAAAAACAAGCTTTAGATATGATTCATTGGTTAAAAGAGCAAGGAATTGTATTTGTAGAACAGCCTCTTCCAAAAGAAAATATTGACGATATGGCGTGGCTTACAGAAAACAGTCCTCTACCTACAATGGCCGATGAAGCCTTTCAACGATTACCCGATGTAGCCAAATTTAAAGGGGTATATTCCGGTATCAATATAAAATTAATGAAAAGTACCGGATTATTTGAAGCCCATAAAATGGCGACAGTTGCCAGAGCTCTTGACATGAAAATTATGATTGGCTGTATGACCGAAACATCATGTGCCGTTTCCGCAGCTGCTCAATTAGCTCCTATGGCAGACTGGGCAGATTTGGACGGGAATCTATTAATTAGCAATAATCCTTACGAAGGAATGAAAATAATTAACGGGAAAGTTACACTAAATGATCTTCCCGGAATAGGTATCCAAAAAATATAACTAATCTAAAACCTTACAACTGGTGTAAATCTATCTGTACTCAAAAACGGATTGCTCTTTACGGAGTTGGAATTCAGGCTTGGGCTGAATGGAAACGTTTAGACTTTCCTATTTTAGCTTTAGCACCTGCGGCTACTTCAACCAAAACACCGAGAAGAAGAGCTTATCCTTATGAGGAATATTCAACAAATAAAGGAAATGTTGAAGCTGCTGTACGGGCCTTAGGTGGTAAAGATTTATTCACCGAATCTGTTTGGTGGGATAAATAGTTTTTTTTGTTTAATAAAAAAAACGCATGTTTAAGCTTGCGTTTTTTCTACTTTTACACAAAAATTGATTAATAATGCTTAATCGAAAAATATTTCTTAAAAATTTAGCCCTGATGGGCACATTTACAGCTTTTTCGCCTGTCAGAAGCTTCGCTCAAAGTAAAACTAACAAAATTACTGTGGATAAAATTATTCCTAAAAAATTAGAAAAAGGACAAACTATCGGTTTGGTTACGCCTGCCGGTTGTATCAGAAATGAGCAATTGGACAAAACAATCGAAAAATTAGAAAGTTTTGGTTTTAAAACCGATTACCAAGATTCTGTGCTTTCCCAATTTGGTTATTTAGCTGGAACAGACAAAGAACGTGCTAATGAATTAATGCACATGTTTTCCAATAAAAAAGTAGATGCAATTATGTGTGTGCGTGGTGGATATGGTGCTATACGCATGCTAGATTTGCTAGATTACGACAAAATAAAAGCCAATCCCAAAATTTTTATTGGATACAGTGATATTACTGCCTTAAATACAGCTATTTATCAAAAAACAGGTTTGATTACTTTCCATGGGCCCGTGGGGATTTCTTCCTTTAATGATTTTACTATGGAGGCTTTCGACAATGTACTGATGCTGCCCCATGAGCATTATCAATTTAGCTATGAGCGCGAAAAAAACACCGAAGATAATACAGAATTCGATTATTATACGCTTATTGGCGGAAAGGCTAAAGGCAAACTTTTAGGTGGTAATTTAAGCGTACTGAATTCTATGATTGGCACTGAGTTTGAGCCTGATTTTGAAGATAAAATTGCCTATATAGAAGAAATTGATGAGCGTACTTATAAAGTGGATAAAATGCTGACGCACCTTGTGCAGGCTACTAATCTGAGAAAAGCCAAAGGAATAGCTTTGGGAATTTTCAAAGGCTGCGACCATGACGAAGAGCCTACTTTTACCCTAAAACAAACCTTAGAGCTTGTTCTTAAACCACTGAATATGCCAATTGTTTATGGCTTACCCTTTGGACATGTGGCCAACAAAATGACTTTACCAACCGGTATTAAAGTTAAATTAAATGCTGATACAAAAACATTGAAACTTTTGGATAATGCGGTGAAATGAAAAAAGTGAAAAGTAAGAATGAAGAGTGATGAACCGCGACCTCATAGCGTGAGTGATAGCTTGCTTCTCAAGCTGGAGAGCGCTCTTGCCGATTATTTCGACAAGCAAGATGCGGCCTATCTGCCTTCGGGCTATTTATCTAATATCGCAGGTTTGCAGGCACTACGTAATCTATATGATAATTGGGAATCCGGATTATGAATTGTAGAAATTGGGATTCAGTATTTTGATTTGAGAATTGTAGAACGGCATTAATAATTCGTAATTATTTGGTTACACGAACACGTTTTCCGCTTAAAGCCAGGGTTGGCTCTCAGTGAAACCCTCGCTTTCTAAAGCTATTCATTTTTTAAAACAAAATTTACCATTGTTTTTTCTTTCATAAATACGATGGCATTTATGCCGTTGCTAATTATTTCAGGAGCTGAGTAAAATTATTTATATTCTTTTACTTCTTCTTCGCCTTTAATTACAAGCAGTCCGTTCATGGCGAGTGCTCGCATCTCATCTTCGCCCGGATAGACGTGTATGGGGGCTATTTTGTGTACACGCTCGATGATTTTATTGACAAAATATTTTGAGTTGGCCACTCCGCCGGTAATTAGTATGGCATCTACTTCTCCTTTGAGGACGGGATACATGCTACCGATGGTTTTGGCTACCTGATAGGCCATGGCATCGAAATAGAATTTGGCTTCTGCATCGCCTTTGGCGGCTTGCATTTCTACATCGTAGGCGCTATTGGTACCGAGATAAGCTACCAAGCCGCCCTCCCCTTTTATGATTCGCATGATTTTTTCTTGCGTATATCTACCGCTGAAGCAGAGTCGAACTAAATCGCCAGCAGGCAATGTACCGCTTCGTTCGGGTGAGAAAGGGCCTTCGCCGTCTAAGCCGTTGTTTACATCTACCACCCGACCTTTTTCGTGTGCCCCAACAGTTATGCCACCACCTAGATGTATTACAATGAGATTGAGCTCGTTGTAGTGCTTCATAATGGATTTTGCAAAGGTCTTGGCCACGGCTTTTTGATTGAGTGCATGAAAAATTGATTTGCGGCGAAAAGCCGGATGACCGGATATACGTGCTAAGCCTGACAGTTCATCAACGACCACGGGGTCGGCAATATAGGCATTGGCATTTGGCAGATTTTTGGCCATATCATAGGCTATCAGTCCGCCCAAATTACTGGCATGTTCTCCAAATTTTGGATTGTTCAGGTCGTGAATCATTGCTTCGTTTACTTGGTAAACCCCAGATTCAATGGGTTTGAGTAATCCTCCCCGTCCTACAATTGCCCTAATTAGTTCTAAATGTATTTCGGCTTTTTTAAGCTCGTTACAGATAATATTTTTACGATATTCGTATTGTTCTGCAATGGTTTCAAAATCTTTTAGTTCTTCCAGACTGTGGCGGATAGTTTTTAGAAAAATGGGATTTGTGTTTTGATATACAGCAATTTTTGTTGTTGTAGAACCAGGGTTTATGGCAAGGATTCTAACAATCTCAAATTCGGTCTGCGAATGGTGCATCTCTTGTGAATAGTCGTTCATTTTTGTAATTTTTGTATTTTTGTTAATTTTTTAGGCTAATGCTGCAAGAAGAATGCTGTTTAGTTTAGCATCTTCGCTATCTGAGCGTGAGGTTAAGACAATAGGTACTTTTGCGCCAAGAAGGACGGCTGCTAAACGTGCATTAGCAAAATAAGTTAAGGATTTGTACATGATATTTCCGGCTTCAATATTCGGAAACACTAGTAAATCGACATCTCCTGCTACCTCACTGACTATCCCTTTATGTTCGGCAGAGGCTTTACTTATGGCGTTGTCGAAGGCCAAGGGACCGTCTATAATGCACTTTTTTATTTGCCCGCGGCGATTCATTTGGGTAAGCAGTGCAGCATCTACTGAGGCTTGCATTGTCGGATTTACAGTCTCAACGGCGGCAATTGGTGCTACTTTAGGGTTCGCTATGCCAATGGCATTCAAAAATTGAACGGCATTTTGTACGATGTGAATTTTTGTTTCAAAGTCGGGTAGAATATTCATGGCTACATCGGTAAGTCCTAGTAGTTTATGATAATTGGGAATTTCGAAAAGAGCAAGATGTGAAAGGACTTTGCTTTTTCGCAAACCCCACTCTTTATTGAGTACGGCTTTAAGTAGTATGGCTGTGGGGACATTTCCCTTCATTAATATGTCTGCCTCTCCGGAGGCTACGAGTTGAACCGCTTTTTTAACGGCCTGCTCTTTGTCCGGCACATTTATGATAACGTTTGCGGAGATGTTTAAATTTTTTTCGTGTGCAATGGCCAGAATTTCTTCTTTATTGCCTACTAAAATCAGTTCGACAATACCTTGTTCTGCGGCTTTATATACGGCTTCGAGCGCGTGCTCGTCTTGTGCTACTGCAAGAGCCAGTTTACGCTTTTTTTGGTTTTGCGTTATTTTATATAAATCATTGATTGTCTTAAACATATATAGTTAATTTTAACTTTATCAGAGTAAATTTATTTTGATAAAAATACTTTAACGAAGTTGATAAATATTTATAAGTTCAGTCTAAAAATCGGTCGGACGGATAGATTTATTAAAACTGCAAAAATAGATAGCTCACTTACAATTGATTAATGAAGCCGTCCGACCGATTTCGATGCAAATTTATTTTTTTATACTGGACTCATTTATTTTTTACTTACAATTTCTCTTGTATCGCGGGCGATAACAAGTTCTTCGTTGGTTGGCAAAACGAGAACTGTTGTAGGTGCTTCGGGGGCGCTAATATCAGCCTCCCTACCTCTAAGTCCCTTGTTTTTGCTTTTATCGATCTTAATCCCGAGGAATTCTAAGCCTTTAGTAGCACCAAGTCTCGTAGTATCTGCATTTTCGCCAATTCCACCTGTAAAAATAAGGGCATCAATTCCACCCATGGCAGCGGCATAGGCTC
Source organism: uncultured Bacteroidaceae bacterium (assembly GCA_964421365.1). Classification (GTDB taxonomy): domain Bacteria; phylum Bacteroidota; class Bacteroidia; order Bacteroidales; family DYOH01; genus CAYQXT01. The sequence continues at coordinate 1,989 of CAYQXT010000082.1, read as the reverse complement.
CGATATATTTACGCACGCGATAGTTGTACATGTCTAGAGCTAAAGCAGAACGTTCATTTCCTTCAGCAGCTTGTTCTTCGATCTCACGCATGTCTGACGAAACGCCTGAAATACCAAGCATACCACTGTGTTTGTTAATTAGGGTACGAGCCGACTCCAATCCTATTTCTTCTTTTTCCATGATATAGAGCAATACTCCTAAATCAAGGTCGCCGGTACGAGTCCCCATAATAAGTCCTTCTACGGGGGTTAAGCCCATAGAGGTATCTACGGTTTTCCCGTTTTTGATTGCGGCCATAGATGCTCCGTTTCCGAGATGACAAATTACTACTTTTTTCTGGCTATAATCTTTACCGGTGAACTCGGAAGCACGATTTAGTACAAAACGGTAGCTTGTGCCATGAAAGCCATAGCGTCGGATGCCGTATTTTTTATAGAGGGAGTAGGGTGTGGCGTACATATAGCTGTGAGCAGGCATAGTTTGATGAAATGAGGTATCAAACACAGCGACTTGTTTAATTCCCGGCAGAAGATTTTGCATGGCGTAAATACCTTTCAGATTTGCAGGATTGTGCAATGGGGCTAAATCACTGACATTTTCTATGTCAATAATCGCTTCTTCATTGATGAATGTACTGGCTTTAAATTTTTCGCCTCCATGTGCTACACGATGCCCAACAGCATCAATTTCGGTGAGTTCTTTAATCACTCCATACTTCTTACTGGAAAGTATGCCAAGCACATATTCTATACCGGCCTGATGGTCGAGTATGATTCCTTCAAATTTTATTTTAGTACCGTCTTCTTTGGTGTGTTTCACGAAAGAACCCTTGAGACCAACTTTTTCTACAACGCCTTTGGCCAGAACGTGTTCTTTATCCATATTAAAAAATTGATATTTTATGGATGAACTTCCGCAATTTAAAACTAATATATTCATTTTTTCCTTTTTTTTAGATTTATCTAATTAAGCACCCTGAGCTATTTATAAGCAATGGTGAATTATTAATTCTGTTTGTCGATAAAGAAGTAGTTCTCTCTTAAAATATAATATACAAATAAATTTGCCATGGTGCTTATATTATCTTTAGGGAACGAACAATTTTTTAGCGATAACCAGAATTTACCATTTTTCACTATACATTTGCACGATGATGTAAGTATGGATTTATGCCCAATTTACGTTCATTATCATCGTATTGGTAAAAACCCATACCTGATTTTCGTCCCAAATGACCTGCTCTTACGAGGCGTTTTATGATTGGTGGTGTTTTAAAATCGCGTGAGCCAAATTCGATATAGAGGTTTTCCATCCAACGTTCCAATCGGTCTAAGCCGCCTTTATCGGCAAATTCAAATGGTCCTAAGGGTAAGCCCATGGCTTTTTTCATTGCTAAGTCGATTTCTTCTACACTACTAACGCCTTCCATCCAAACGGTACAGGCCTGACTGACGAGCGCAACAAACAGCCGGACGGTTATTAAACCACTACTCTCTGCAACTGGAATAGCTTGTTTCCCTATTAATTTACTGAAAATCTGTATTTTGTCACAAACCTCCTGGGTGGTGTGATAGGATTTTACAATCTCTATTACAGAGGCATCGGGTGCTGTGGTTGAAATGTGCATGGATATACATCTTTCGGGATAATCTAAATGTGAGGAGAGCTCAGTAATGATGCTATTTGTTGCGTTTGTCGCGATAATGGTATCTTTATTTGTGTTGTCTTCAATATTTTTGAAAATATCTTTTCGTATTTCGACTGAAAAAATGCGATTCATACTCAGGATGGATTCTATAACGATATCACAATTTTTGAAATCGGCATAATCGAGAGTGGCTTTAACTCGACTTAGAGTGCTTCGCTTTTCTCCTTCGGTTAAGCCCCAGTGTTCTATTCTTCTTTCTAATTCCTCTGAAAGTTCTTTAAAGGCTATGTCAATTTTTTCCTGAGAAATTTCAAGGAAAATTATATCAATTCCTCGCAAG